>NZ_JAFLWG010000012.1:0-41096 GCF_017316315.1 Enterococcus sp. DIV1298c
GGAGACATATAACAGAGGGGGATGCGGACGCTGATGCTGACGCTGACGCGGATGCTGATGCCGATGCTGATGCTGATGCGGATGCTGACGCCGATGCTGATGCCGATGCGGATGCTGATGCCGATGCTGATGCCGATGCCGACGCTGATGCCGATGCGGATGCTGATGCCGATGCTGACGCCGATGCCGACGCTGATGCTGATGCTGATGCGGATGCCGACGCCGATGGCGATCCTGGTGTGGGCGGTATTGATGGACAAAGTGGTGGTGCAGGCGGTTTAGGTGGCACAGGCGGTACAGGTGGCGCAGGTGGTATAGGCGGTTCAGGTGGAAACGGCAATGGTCCTGGTTATGGAAGTTGGGGTGATCCAGGAAATGGTTCTGATAGTGATCCAAACGGAATCTTATCTGGAACTCGTGGATCAGGAACGTATCCTTCTGGAATGTCTACTAATGGAAATAGAACAAATGCCGGACAAATGACTCCAAAAATGTATCCTAAAACAGCCGAGCATTCGTCTATCGCAACATCTTGGTTAGGCGCAATCACAGCGATGCTTTCAGGGCTTGGTATCTGGAAATCTAGAAAAAACAAAGAAAAAGAATAACTACCATGAGTTAGAAATAAGCTATGGCAATCAGAGTATTGTCTGGTTGTCATAGCTATTTCTTATAGGGGTGATAAAGTGCTAGTACAAACACGTAGTAGACTCTCGATGTTAAAAGATATTTTGGATACGACTGAAATGGAAACAGAAAGAAAAATTGCCATCATTACTACTGGTGAGAATAAAGAACGTGGAAAAACGATGGAGTTTTATGGGAAAAGTGTCTCTCAGCTGTGGAATAATCTTCTAACTGCTTATCAAACGAATCGATGGGATAATAATGCCTATCTAAGGGTAGATCTTGTTACGGAAGAAGAAAAAATCACCTTTGAATTACTTCAACAACAATTGAAAAAAATTAAACGCAATAATTATATCGACTTTAATTTACGATTTGATGGGATAAGAAAACGTTCTTTTTTAAAAGAAGAATTAGTAGGAAACGCTGTTATCAAACCGGATAAGAAACATATCGTTGGAAAGAACCATCCGAATCTCCACATTGATCCACAGAACTATCGAGGTTATGTCAAGCGAAAATATAATCGCGAGGAGTCGGATCTAAGTTACTTAGAGCGTTCAAATGTCTATCTATTTAAAACTAAAGCTTATTATATCGAAAATGATCAAATCATTCCTCTTGAAGATTATGGAAATGGAAATCGTGTGCGAACGATCACGAAAGAAACATTGAACGAGATGACTGATTTAGTTATAGCTAAAGGAAGCGAGTATTTGAAAAAACAATTGATGGATACTGGACAATTCATCTACGGCTATTATCCTTGCTATGATCAACCAATCAAAGGCTATAACTCAGTTAGACATTTTTCATCATTGTATGCATTGGTTGAAGCGGCTGAATATTTCTCAGATGAGGAAATGTTGCTAGAGGCAAAAGCAGGTCTTATTTGGGGAATCAAGCAACTCACAATCAATGAACAAGGTTATTTTTTCATCAAAGATTTCCTAGGAAAAGAAGTCGAATACAAATTAGGCGCTCAGGCAACTGCGATACTAGCAATCGCAAAGTATATCCAAGTTTCTAAAGATGATTCTTTCGAAACGTATTTGAAGCAACTTGTTCGTACGATTTCTCAAAAATTTATTACAAAAGATAATCAAACGATCCATGTTCTAGATAAAGCCCTAGCAATCAAAGAACGTTTCCGTATCATCTATTATGATGGAGAGGCGTTATTCTCGTTACTAAGGGCCTATGAGATTTTAAATGAACAAGCTATTTTCGAGACATGCGAAATCTTAATGGAACATTTTGTTACTGAAAACTATCAAAAATATCACGATCATTGGTTGAGTTACGCAACCAACGAGATGTTGAAGCACAAAGAAAAAATCACGTATTATCGTTTTGGGATCAAAAATGCCCTTGTGAATATCGACTTTATTGAGCAACGTGACACCGCCTATCCGACGATGTTGGAATTACTCGTTGCAGCTTCTAAAATGATGAAAAAACTGGAAAAAAGTGAACTTAAAAATGAACTGTTCAAGACACCAACAGACTTTTTAGAAGTCAAAGAAAGAATTGATACAGTCATGAAAAAGCGTGTGTCTCATGAAATAAAAACGGGGGTCATGTTTCCGGAATTTGCTGTTTTCTTTAAAAAACCTGCGAGTATCGAATATGGTTTTTTTGCAAGACACGATCGCTTCCGTATGCGAATAGATGATGCAGAGCATTTTTTATCTGGCTTGATCAACTATCGTAGTCATTATAAAGATTAGGAGGGAATACAATGGTCGCATTTATTCGTTTTGCTGCACTGGCGTTGATTGGGATTTCTTATTTAGGTTATCGTTTAAAAAAGAAGAAACATCATCAAGCAGACTCATTCGAAACGGATTTAAGCCAATATGAGAAAAATGAAGAAGGACTTTACCCTTGGGAAGTTGATGCAGATGACTCACCTAAGCGGATCGATCAAAAAGCAACAAGATATGTGAACCAGGCAAGACCCAAGCGTGGAAAATGGTGAACGAAGTAGGTGGAAAGATGAATACGATCAAACAATTGCTTAGTGAAATCGAGGGTTCATATTTCGAAGAATATACTGAGCTAGATCAAGAGGTCAATCAACTTGAATATTTTTCAGGACATTTAAAACGTATGAAGGATTATTCTAAAACGATGTTTGTATGTATAACAAATGAGCGCCGACAATATATCAATCAGATGCGTCCAGTCAAATGGGCAGATGGAAATGATCAAATCAAAGGAAAAGAAAATCAGTTTGCTTTGATCGTCACGGAACATCCGATTGAAGACCCTTCTGTGACCACACCGCAGTTTATTGTAAAAGATAGTTGGCGTTTCTTATTGGAGTTTGCTAATAAGATGCGTCAAAACTTTAAAAAACCGGTGATTGCGATTACTGGTTCAGCTGGGAAAACATCCACACGAATGATGATCACCCATGCGTTCAAAGAGGAAAAAGTTCTAGAAAATCGGGGCAATCACAATGTGAGATTTGCGATTCCTCTTTATTTAGGTCAGCTAGTCGGTGATTTTGATTTACTTAATCTAGAAGTATCGCTCAATGCGCTCAATACCTACGATACTGGTTCAATGTCTGATTTGATACAACCTGATATAGCAATCGTTACCTCTATAGGAGAAGCCCATCTCAGTTCGTTAAAAACAACCAAGAATGTGGCTTATTATAAGTCTAAAATTTTTGACGGATTAAAAGAGAACGGAACAGCGATCATCAATACTGATATGGGTGCAGAAGAATTAGCCATCCTAGTTCAAGCGGCTGAAAAGAAAACGACGGATATTTTGACTTATTCATTGTATGACACTAGTAGAGTGGTACATGTGTCATCGATTGAACAGAAGAAAGAATATTGTGAAGTAGGTGTCCATTTCTTTGATCAAAAAATCAAGATCCGCTTGAGCGTTCCTTCATCAGGTATGATTTCCAATGCATTGGCGACGTTGATTGCGATTTGGAAAATCAAGGGGGATGTTTCGGCTTATCTTTCTGCTTTTGAGACATTCAGACCACTACCTAAGGTTTTAGAAAAAAGCTTTTATTCGAATGAACCAACTTTCACTTTTATTGATGATACGCACAATGCCTCGTTACCTTCTATGAAAAATGCAATCGAATACTTTAAAGTAGTTCGCCCGTTTTATGAAGGAAAGTCGATCTTAGTTTTGGGACAGATCGCTGATCTGGGGAATACTTCTGCAAGTATTCATCAACAAGTGATGGAAGAACTAACAGATGTACCAGCAGATCATGTTTTTGGCTATGGGGAACATTTCAGAGAATTATTCAACGAACAAAGTAAACATAAGCAAAACTACCAGTGGTTTGAAACGTTACCTGAGTTGACACAAAGTATCCAACAACAATTGACAAATGATAGTTTAGTCTTGGCAAAGGGATCTGTCACAGGAAGTGATTTCCATGAAATCGATAAGTATATTCGTCGTTTTTCTTTCAAAGAAATGGCGTGAGCAAAGACGAAAGTAAGAATAAAGCAAGGAAGTTAGTCAAGCTAACTTTTCACTAATAGCCACTTTTAAGAATTCTTAAAAAGACGGAGAAGTCGAAAAAGGTTATTCCATTTTCGCTACTCTCCGTTTTTTTCATTGATGAAGCTTGGTTGAATGAATTCAATAAACTTCAGAAAAAAACTTTCGTCGTTTATTTATTTAGTAAAAAATCATAAAAATCCAATAAAACGTATAAAAAGAATAGTATTCTTTCTTTTCTGAAAGAGCGCCCTATGGTATGATAATTAAGAATTTTACAAAAAATACATATAAATCACGAAGATAAACACTACTTTTTAAACTTTTATTAGGATTTAGTGGGTGAATTGCTGAATGATTGGGTGTATGAGAGAATAGTTAAGAATATGTATGACAGAGGTGTATTATGAAGCGGTGGCAAAAAGTGATATTGACTTTATTAGGAATTATCGTACTACTCATCGGTGGAGTTTCAGCGTATGGGATCAAGTTTATGGGAGAGGCAAGCCAGACAGTCAATCGAATCTCAAAACAATCTGACCGTGTATCAGCAAAACGGACGGATCGAGTGAGTATCGATGACCAGGAACCTTTTTCAGTATTATTATTAGGATTAGACACAGGAGGGCTTGGTCGTACGGAGCAAGGTCGATCCGATACGATGATGGTCGTGACCGTCAATCCACAACAAAAAAAATCAACGATCATTAGTTTGGACCGAGATATCTATACGAACATTGTCGGTTACGGGACAGTCGATAAGTTGAATCACGCTTATGCATTTGGTGGCGTCGAGATGGCAATGGATTCGATCGAACAATTACTCGATATTCCTATTGACCATTACGTCACGATCAATCTGGATGGGATGAAAGATTTGATCGATGCAGTAGGCGGGATCGAAATCGACAATAAGATCGACTTTACGTTAGATGGTGTCCATGTACCAGAAGGCAAGCAAACAGTTGATGGTGAAACTGGCTTGGCTTATGCAAGAATGCGTCATGAGGATCCGGAAGGCGATATTGGCCGACAAGCACGTCAACGAGAAGTAGTGACAAAAATCGTCAACAAAGTAGTCAGCTTGGATGGTGTAAGTAACTACCGCAAACTTTTAGATGCAGCTGGAAACAATGTGACGACCGATTTAGATTGGGATGATATGCTTGACATTGCAACGAATTATACCGACGCTTTCAAGACGATCAAACAAGACCAACTAAAAGGAAAAGACGCGACGATCAATGATGTATACTATCAAATCTTAGGTCAAAATGATTTGCTATCGATCCAAAATCAACTGAAGAAACAATTAGAGATCGAGCCAAGTGATACGTTGCCTAATTTGAAAAACGATAATGCCTATATGATGTTTTATGATGACTCAGAAAATGTTGAAGGAGATACCACTGCCGACAGCACAACTGGAGATGGATCTGTTTATTCACAAGACACTAATCAATACGGCACTGATACGTATGGTCAGCAATCAACATACTCAGAAGACACCTCTCAGTATTATGACCCAAATCAATATAACCAACAGTACTATGATCCATACAGTGGACAACAAAACGATCAAAACACAGAGACTTGGACAGGTAATGGTTATTAACAAAGCTTTGTGACCAACAGCGTGAATCAAATAAATCGATATCGGAACTTAGAGGAAATTTCCTTTAAATTCCGATATTTTTTTATTTTTTACGTTATTAAATCGTTATTTATAATCCTTTAAAATTATTGTTTTTAAAATAAAAAAATATTCGATATATTTAGTAGATATTTTTTTTTCACGTTTTTGCCTATTTATCAGCACTCAATTCGATTTTGTCTCTGGTTTTAATCATAATAGAGACTTGAACTGTTTTTCAGAATTTTTATTCTTAAATTAAAAAACGTTAATTCTTATAAAAAAATGTTATATTTTTATTTTTAATTTGTTATGATATCGATGTGCAAGAGAAGTACATAGCACAAGAAAAATGTTGATGGGGGAAATACATACTAATGAAAAGAAATATTCGTCTAAAAAAATTACTAGCTGGAGCTGCATTATGTAGTCTGCTCGTTGCACCGTTGTTTTTGAATGAACAACAAAGTGCAGCCACAGAACAAACACTTAAAGCAACACCTGATTTTGGCGTAGGTCAAGGAATCGAATGGCCAGAGCAAGTCGTTGCACCGTTTGTCGATATGACTGCCTACACTTCAGGTACAGACCTATCGAACAATGGCGCGTTGAATCTAGCAGCAATCGCACAGGAAACAGGACAAAAATTCTTTAATTTAGGCTTCATGCAAGCAAAAGGAATCAAAAATGGCAAGATCGATTGGGCGTGGGGTGGATTTGCCGGATTAAGTGAAAACGACAGCGATCAATGGCAATATGAAGGAATCAAGAAAACGATCCGTGAATTAAGAGAAATTGGTGGAGATGCTGCAGTTTCATTTGGTGGATTGAACACTGGTGCTTTCTGGGAAGTCAGTCATGACGAAGATATGCTGTATGATGCGTATATGGAAGTGATCCAAGGCTATGGCTTTACCCGTGTTGATTTTGACGTTGAAGCAGGTGCGATGGGTTATTCAGAAAACTTAGTGAATGCAAAAGCGGTCAAACGTCTACAAGATACAACAGGTGTTCAAGTTACATTGACATTGCCAGTAATGCCAACTGGTTTGATCTCAACTGGTTTATCTGTATTACAAGCTTATTTAGAAGCTGGTGTTGATTTGACCAACGTGAATATCATGACAATGTGCTATGGCTCAAGTGTAGCTGATTATGCACAAGGATCTTTGGATGCGGTCGATAATACGATGGTCCAATTGAAAAATCACTACAAACAATTTGCTGGCGTTACTTTAACGGACGAAGAAGCATATGCAAAATTAGGAACAACTCCTTCGATCGGTTTTGAAAACGAACAACATCCATATTTTACAACAGAGATGTTTGACAAAGTCGTAGAACATGCAAAAGAACGCAAGATCGGGATGGTATCTTACTGGTCGATGAACCGTGATGCTAAAACAGATGGCGGTCAAGGACAAGTGAAAAACCAATTCGAATTTTTGAAGGTTAGTCAAGCGTTTGCTGGAGGTAATGATGGCGGTGGAAGCGAAACACCTGAAGATAAAGAAAAACCATCGATTCCTACCAACCTTTCTGTTGGGAATATTACAAAAAACAGCGCGCGTGTCAACTGGACAGCGGCTACAGACAATGACCGTGTAGCAAAATATAACTTGAGATTATTAGGGAATGGACAAACGATCAATGTCACAACTACTTCTCTTTCATACGCATTCACAAACTTAAAAGATGATACAGAATATACTGTAGAAATCAATGCAGAAGATCGTTCTGGAAATATTTCAGATACGGCAAAAGTAGCATTTACAACTTTAGCGGATGTAGTAGATCCTGGCGAGCCGGGAGAACCAGGAGAGGCTCCTGCATGGGAAGCGACAAAAGTTTACCTAAGCGGTGATGTTGTTTCTTATAAAGGTGCATTATACCGTGCCAAATATTGGACACAAAACAATATTCCAAGTGAGTCAGGTTTGTATGGTCCTTGGGAATTGATTTTAGGAACGCCAGAAGGTGGCGATGAGATTGCCGCGTGGGATGCGAATAAAGTTTATGTACAAGGAAATCGAGTGACATATAACGGTATCGTTTATGAAGCACAATATTGGACACAAAACAATATTCCAAGTGAATCTGGGTTATACGGTCCTTGGAAACAGGTTGGATAAAATATTAAATAATAGTTAATAACAAAAAGCTACGTGAATTGCTCACGTAGCTTTTTTCATCGTTCAATGATTCAAGCGAATAAGTTGTTATCAGCTAAAATCTCTCTATTAATTCAAAATAAAAATCGCGTAATTCAAGATGGATGCGAAAAATACCCATAAATAATAAGGGATCGTCAACCACATTGCTGCGCGGTTGTGCAACCATAAATGATACAGCAAAGCGGTTAAGAAAATCATCAATAAAGTGATATCGATAGCAGAAATCAAAGTATTTTCAAGATTGAAGAATATAGCCGACCACAAAAGGTTGAAGATGAGTTGGATAGTAAAGAGCCAGAGTAGTCTAGTACGATGTTTCTGATTTTGTGTATTTAAAATGAAGTACAATGAAATACCAATTAAAACATAGAGGACTGTCCACATTGGGCCAAAAATCCAACTAGGTGGTGCAAAAGCTGGGAGTTGTAATGAGTAATAATAGCTTCCTGGGTTACCACTAAGGATACCAGATAAGAAACCTAAGGCTACGATTCCGATAATACAAACCCATAAACGATAATCTTTTAATCGATTCATAGTGTATGTCATAAGATAAACTCCTTTCTTTAAACAGTTTACCACAACATTTTATAACAACACCTATTAATGCTTGTGTATTTTTTAAGTTATTTTATTTTTAGCTAATATAGCAACCATTTTGCTAGGTAGTAGACTTGAACGATTCTTGATTCCCTTTTAAAAATGGTTTAAACGTTGATATATTAGCGTTGTTGCAATACCGTACATTGGATTTTAAATTTACCAACTTGACTAAAAAAAGAAAAGAAAACGATTAAATAACTCTAATTTCTTTTATAAAATGTTATATTATTATTGTCTGTCTGATATCATGGATTTTGTAATCGATTACGAAAAATAGGGAAATGAATTAGTTGAATGGGGAGAGTTTGAAAAAGATGAAGAAAAAAGGGTTAAAAAGAGTATTAGCTGGAGCAGCTTTATGTAGTTTGCTAGTTGCACCTTTATTTTTGAATGAAGAGCAAGGGGCAGCAACAGAACAAACAATTCGCGCAACACCTGATTTTGGTGTAGGGCAAGGAATCGAGTGGCCAGAACAAGTTGTCGCACCGTTCGTGGATATCACTGCTTACACTTCAGATGCAGAGCTATCGAATAAGGGTGCCTTGAATATGGCGGCGATCGCAAGAGAAACCGGTCAACGTTTCTTTAATCTAGGATTTATGCAAGCAAGAGGAATCAAAAATGGTAAAGTTGATTGGGCTTGGGGAAGTTTTGCTGGATTAAGTGAAAGTGACAGCGATCAATGGCAATACGAAGGAATCAAACAATCGATCCGTGAATTAAGAGAAGTAGGCGGAGATGCTGCGGTATCATTCGGTGGATTGAATTCCGGTGCATTCTGGGAAGTAACGCAAGATGAAGACATGCTTTATGATGCCTACATGGAAGTGATCCAAGGGTATGGTTTTACACGCATCGATTTTGATGTAGAAGCAGCAGCAATGGGATATCACGAGAATCTAGCAAATGCAAAAGCAGTAAAACGTCTTCAAGATGCGACTGGTGTTGATGTTACTCTGACACTGCCAGTTATGCCGACAGGTTTGATTTCAACCGGCTTAGCTGTATTACAAGCATATTTAGAAGCAGGCGTGGATTTAACAAATGTTAATATCATGACGATGTGCTATGGATCTAGCGTTCCAGATTATGCACAAGGTTCATTAGATGCAGTCGATAATACAATGGTCCAACTGAAAAATCATTACAAGCAGTATGCTGGTAAAACATTGACTGATGAGCAAGCATATGCCAAGTTAGGTACAACACCTTCTGTCGGATTTGAGAATGAACAACATCCTTACTTTACAACAGACATGTTCAATCTAGTCGTACAACATGCAAAAGAACGTAAAATCGGCATGGTTTCTTACTGGTCAATGAACCGTGATGCAAAAGTAGACGGCGGGCAAGGACAAGTGAAAAATCAATATGAGTTCTTAACGGTTGGTCAAAGATTCACAGATAATTCCGAAATGCCGGAAGATACGCAAAAACCATCAACACCAACAAATCTGAGCTCAGATTTTATTACAACACAACGCGCACGTATCAATTGGACAGCATCAACAGACAATGATCGCATCGCTCGCTATAACCTAAAATTGACAGGCGCAGGCGAAACAGTTGCAGCGACAACAATGGCTGTTTCTCATACATTTGAAAAATTAAAGAGTAATACGACATATACAGTGGAAGTCATCGCGGAAGATCGTTCTGGAAATCTTTCAGATGCAGCAACCTATACTTTTACAACACTTGAAGAATCTGAATCAACTCTTCCAACTTGGGATCCTACAACGATTTACTTAGGTGGGGAACGTGTTACATACGAAGGATTGATTTATGAAGCAAGATATTGGACACAAAATGATATCCCAAGTGAATCAGGACCTTATGGCCCCTGGAAACTTGTAACTAACTAATAGATAAATTTCATATTACTCTATAGATAAAAATGATGATATTTTATAATTTTTACTAATCGCTCGGATTTTTGATCAAGATTCAAGTTATTATTTAAATAGATGAATAAGATAGAAGAGTGCATGAAGTGCTCTTCTATTTTTTTTGAAAAAACATATTTTATTTTAAATATTAAGAAAATATTAATTATAGAACAGGTGTACTTTTAATTAATGCGAGTTAAATTACTAAGAAAACGTTGATAAAACAATCTTTTTTAATGTATTTGGAATTTGTATTCAGTCGAACAAAATTATAAAAGCATAACGTTTGTTTTATATTTAGAAAACGTTTACAATGAACCTATCAAAAAGAGGAGGTTCAATTATGAAAAAGTTTAGTGTTATGATGTTTGTTGGTATTGTTATGTTAGGTTTGTTTGGTTTCGGAACATCGGGTTACGCACATGGTTATGTAACATCTCCAGGTAGTCGTGCTTATTTTGGTACAGCTGCTGCAGGAAATTTAAATCAGAACGTTGGTCGTGCGCAATGGGAACCACAAAGTATTGAAGCGACTAAAAATACATTTATCGATGGTAAAATCGCTAGTGCTGGTGTCAGTGGATTTGAACCTTTGGATGAACAAACAGCAACGCGCTGGCATAAAAGTGTAATCAATCCTGGTTCATTGAATATCACTTGGAACTTGACTGCACAACACCGTACGAGTACTTGGGACTACTATATGACGAAATCAGGTTGGAATCCAAATCAACCATTGAAATTCAGCGATTTTGAATTGATTGCAAAAATCGATGATAAAGCAACGATTCCACCAAAAACAGTGAACCAAACAATCACTGTGCCTCAAGACAGAAAAGGCTACAACGTGATTTTAGCTGTTTGGAATATTTCAGATACAACAAATGCATTCTATCAAGTTATCGATGTCAACGTCCAATAGGCAATACTTAAAGAGAAACCTTTTTAACTGATCATATAAAAGAACACCAATGAAGAGACTATTCGTTTTCGCTTCATTGGTGTTTATTTTTCCGTTCATGATCTCATTTTTTGGCTAAGCCTCGCTTGTATTGTATGATAGAAGTAAGGATAACAAAAATGGACGGATCACGGAGGAAATCAAATGAAAAAATTTTTACGAAAATCTAAGAAAAACAAAGACGTGATTGAGGACGCTGTAATCAAAAATGAAGAACCAAAATTGGAAGAAACATTCGAGCAAACACCTGAGGAAGAGAAAGAATTTGCTTCTTTTTTTGCAGAGACGATGAAAAGACTTCCTCAAAAAACATCTGCAATTATTTTACGGAGTTTTGATTCATCAAAAAGCCGAGCAGAACAAACATTAGCAAAAAGCAAAACACAATTTGATCGTCTATTTGAAGAGTTTTTAAAAGGAGTAGACGAACCATTACGGAAAAAATGTCATGCGACGATCCATGCAGCATCATTGACTGCGGCGATCATCGGTTGTTCGCCGATTCCTTTTTCGGATGCTTTCTTACTTGTACCTGTCCAGTTGACGATGATGGGACGTCTCCACAAGTTGTTCGGGCAATCGTGGTCGGAATCTTTAGGTAAAAGCGTATCAAAAGAATTGATCGTTGTTAGTCTTGGAAGAAGTGCAGTAGGCAATATCATCAAAGTCATCCCGGCGGTGGGAACAGTGGCCGGGGCTGCGATCAATGCAACCGTTGCTAGTACGATCACGGAATCCCTCGGTTGGATCACAGTAAAAATGTTGAATGATGGCGAAGATATCTTTGATGACGTGATGTCTTTCAAAGGCCAAGTGCAAACATTGTTTACTTTATTGAAACGTAAAAAGCAAATGAAATAAGGCATGATCGGAAATAATTTGATACAAAAAAATAAGCATTTTCCTCTGAAATAGTTTTATCCTATTTTATAGAGGAAAATGCTTATTTTTATAAATTGAGGGGGTTGCTTATTTTTTTGTTAATTTCACGACGACTTCACAACGAGCAGTCTGCGGGAACATGTCGACGGATTGTAAATACTCTACTTGGAATACCTTCGCTAATTGGACGAGGTCTCTCGCCAAAGTCGAAACATTACATGAAATATAAACTAATTTCTGCGGAGGTTTTTTTAAAATTGCGTGGATCAACTGCTCGTCCAAGCCAGTACGTGGTGGATCAACAATGATCCCATCCGGTCGAAATCCTTCATTCAACCACTTGGGTAATAGCTCTTCTGCAGTTCCTACTTCGTAGCGCGTATTGTGGTAACCTAGGCGTTCTGCATTTTTTTGAGCATCTGCGATGGCTTGGGGGATCGTATCCATTCCGCGAACTTCTTTTGCTTTGTTTGCCACACTCAAACCGATTGTTCCCACGCCACAATAAGCATCTACGATCGTTTCTTCAGGTTGGATAGCCAAAGCTTTGATTCCTTCACCATATAAAACTTCAGTTTGTTGAGGATTCAACTGGAAAAATGCACGAGGTGAAAGATCAAATGTTACTTCATTGATCCGTTCTTCGATTGCTTCTTTCCCCCAAAGATGCTTCGTTTCGTCGCCCATCACAAGGGAGGTCTTCAAAGGTTGGACGTTTTGCATGATCGAAACGACTTCAGGTAGTTGTTGATTGATTTCACGAATCAGCGCATTTTTTTGTGGGAATTTTTGACTTCTAGTAATAAAGACCACTTGCAGTTCTCCAGTCTGGACCCCAACTCGGACCATGATCGTACGGAAAATGCCACTATCAGCGCGTTCGTCATAGATCGGTAAGTCGTACTTGTTCAACAAATCAACGACTGTATTCATCACTTTTTGCGTTGCAGGTTCTTGAACTAAACAGTCAGTGATCGCCACCAAGTGATGCGAATTTGCCTGATAAAGTCCAGCTTCGATTTTGTCTGTTTGTTTATTTTTTCTTAATTGGAATTGCGCTTTATTACGATAACGCCAAGGATCGTCCATTCCGATCGTCGGTAGCAATGGATAATCACGATAGCCGGCGGGTTTGAATTTTTCTAAGGACTGTAAAAGCAAATCTTTTTTGAAATCGAGTTGTGCATGGTACGCTAAATGCTGCAATTGGCAACCGCCACATTCATAGTAGACTGGACACGGAGCAGTCACGCGGTCAGTACTCGTTTTTTTGACTTTGACCAATTGTCCTTCTGCGTAGCGAGGAGTTGCTTTAGTGATTTTTACTACGACTTCTTCTTTCGGAAGGGCATACGGAACAAAGACGATCATGCGTTTAAAATAGCCGATTCCTTCTCCGTTGATCCCTAAACGTTTGATTTTTAATGTGATCGTTTGGCCGTTTTTAACAATTGCTTCTGGCATAGGTATCTCCCTTTTTATCATTATGTGGCTATATTCTACCATATTATAGCGAAAGTTGGGGATTTTCTATGTTATGATAGGAATATATGTTCGAGGAGGGATAAGTTGCTTTCTATCACAAGAATCAGTAAAGGCAAAGGGCCTTTTTATCAAGTTGATCTATCGGATGGCGAAGTACTACAAGTCTCAGAAGATATTTTAGTACGCTATCGTTTATTAAAAGGGCAAGAATTAACAAAAGATAAATTAGCAGAAATCAAAAAAAGTACAGGGTATGATTTTGGTTTACAACAAGCATTGAATTATTTGAGTTACCAACTCCGAACAGAAAAAGAGATTCGGATCTATTTAAAAGATAAAGAGGTCGGGCAAGAAGATCGACATAAGATCGTTGAAAAATTAAAAGAACTAGGTTTAGTAAATGATTTAACTTTTGGTGAAAGTTACGTGCGAACGAATATGCGTTTGAGTGATAAAGGACCGAAAAAATTAGCACAGCAAATGCAACAAAAAGGGCTCTCGCCAGAAGTGATCGAACAGTCATTAAGCCAGTACCCATTTGAAGAACAGGTAGAAAATGCCCGACAAACAGCGGAAAAGACTTACGAAAAAAACCGTGCAAAGAGTCAAAAAGATTTATTACGGAATATCCAACAGAAATTGATGACAAAAGGGTTTACCAATGATGTGATCCAAGAAGCCATGCAAACATTGCCGCAAGAAACGGATCCAGATACTGAGTACGAGCGCTTAGTGCAACAAGGGGAGAAAATCTGGCGTAAGAATAGCCGTTTTGAACCTCAAAAAAGAAAGATGAAAGTAAAGCAGAGTCTCTATCAAAAAGGATTTGATTTTGAGATGATCCAACGCTTTATTTTAGAAAAGGAAGAAGAAGCAAGTGAGTAGAGAATGGGAAAACTGGTCTTCAGAAAAAACAAAAGAATTTCAAGAACGGTTCATCGAATGGTATGAACTTGAGAAAAGGAATCTGCCTTGGCGATACAATCAAGATCCTTATCGTATTTGGATATCAGAAATCATGTTGCAACAAACTCGAGTCGATACAGTTATTGATTATTTTTACCGCTTTATGGAATGGTTCCCCACCATTGAAGCATTGGCGCAAGCACCAGAAGAGAAACTATTGAAAGCTTGGGAAGGCTTAGGTTATTATTCTCGGGCAAGAAATATTCAAGCCGCTGCCAAACAGATCATGGAAGACTTTGACGGAAAAATGCCGCAAACGCCGGAAGAAATCAGTACATTGAAAGGGATTGGCCCATATACGACAGGAGCGATCGCGAGTATTGCTTTTGATTTACCTGAACCAGCGATCGATGGGAATGTGATGCGTGTCGTGAGTCGCTTGTTCTGTATTGAAGAAGATATTGCGAAGGCATCGAGCCGGAAAGTGTTTGATCAAGCAATGAGAAAAATCATTGACGAAAAACATCCAGGTGAATTCAATCAAGCGATGATGGATCTAGGATCAGCAATCTGTACCCCAACTTCTCCGAAATGTGAAGAATGCCCGATCCAAGCATTCTGTTTAGCAAAGGAAAAAGGAGTCCAAACTGCTTTTCCTGTCAAGACGAAAAAAGCGAAACCGCGAGATGTTTACTATATTTGTGCAGCAATCGAAAATTCTGCAGGCGCGTATTATTTTGAACGGAGAGACCAACAAAAATTACTTGCTGATATGTGGACATTTCCAATGGTAGAAGTGACGAAAGAAGAATATGAAAAACTTCAGACAAAATGGCAAGCGATGAATGAAATCAGTTTGTTCGATGAAGCTCTAGTGGCTGAAGAAACTTCAGCCTTGCCTTTTGTCCAAGCTGATAAAGTCGTGTGGCAAAAGCGCCACTTAGGCGAAGTGACGCATATCTTCAGTCATTTGAAATGGCATGTTTTACTATTTTACGGTCGGTTACCTAAGAACGAAGAAGACTTGTCAGAGAGCGGAAAACAAACACAGTGGTTGCTCCCAACCTCGTTTGAAGAAGTGGTTTTTCCAAAAGTGCAAATGAAGCTAGTCCAGCAGCTCGATAAAAATCGAAACAATAGTAATCCTTTCTAGGCAAAGATGATTTTTATTGCTATAATAATTACGATGTCGGTGTAATGAACACCCCAACACAAAGCACAAAATGTTGCTAAGGAAGGATTGCGATGGGAGTTCCAAAAGAAGGAGAGTTTGTAACGATCCAAAGTTATAAACACGACGGCAAATTGCATCGAACGTGGCGTGATACTATGGTATTGAAAACAAGCGAACACTCAATGATCGGTGTCAACGATCATACTCTTGTAACAGAGTCTGATGGCCGACGCTGGGTGACGCGAGAACCAGCGATTGTATATTTTCATAAAAAATACTGGTTCAATGTAATAGCAATGATTAGAGAAAAGGGGGTTTCCTATTATTGTAATCTGGCTTCACCTTTTTTATTAGATGAGGAAGCATTAAAATATATTGATTATGACTTAGATATCAAGGTTTTTCCTGATGGCGAGAAGCGCTTGTTAGATGTCGATGAATATGAGATGCATAGTCAAATGATGAATTATCCAAGTGATATTGACTTCATTTTAAAAGAGAACGTGAAGATTTTGGTTGACTGGATCAATAATGGAGATGGCCCTTTCTCAGAAGGCTATATTGATATTTGGTATGACCGTTACAAGCAATTGTCGCAAAAGTAAACGAAAACAGTAAGCAAATGAAGTAATCTTCATTTTGCTTACTGTTTTTACTTGAGTGCGTCATAAAGTCTTTTTCATATTGACGTGTTGAATGCCAGCATCTTCAAAGATCTCGCCATATGGATGATAATCGAGTTTTTCATAAAACGGGATAGCTGACAATTGAGCGCCTAATTTTACCGTATCAAATCCTTGTTTTTTTGCGAAATCTTCCGCTTCTCTGATGAGTATTTGACCAAGTCCTTGTTGACGGTATTGGGCAAGGATCGCCATACGCTGTACTTTTATCTGACCATTTTCAAGTGGGAGTAGCCGTACGGTCCCTTTTGCCTCCTGTTCATCTGAATAAAGAACGAAATGGATACAGTATGCCTCGTCTTGATCGATTTCTCGTTCTGGAGGAACCCCTTGCTCGCCAACGAAAACTTGGTTTCTGATACTTACAGCATCAAGATAAATCGCACTCATCGTATCTTTTGTATGAACTACTTTCATCAAACAGCCACCTTTCTTTCCAGTAGTATACTGTAAAGTGATTGGAATGGAAAGTGCATAAAATAAATTAAAAATAACAGATTTTTTTAAAAGAATGTTATATACTAGCATAAAAAGGAAAGAAGGGAATTATTTGTTCGATAAATTAAGACAATCAAAGTTAATGTTTTGGTCGTTTGAGTTGTTGATTTTAGCAACGTTGATCTTGGTCTCCTCAAAAATCAACTTTATCTTCCAACCAATCGGAACATTCTTCTCCACATTATTTGCACCAGTCTTGATTGCTGGTTTTTTATATTATATTTTAAATCCAATCGTTGAATTACTGATGAAAACCAAAATGAAACGAATCTGGGCAGTCGCCATTGTGCTGTTGTTACTAGTAGCTGCTTTGGTTTGGATCTTGTTAAGTGTGATACCAAGTTTAGTGCAACAGATTTCTTCTTTGGCTTCGAACACGCCTAATTTTATTCGCCAAGTAGAGACTTGGTTATCAGAAGTTGCTCAATGGTCGGTATTCAGAGATGTGGATATCAATAAGTACTTTGAACAATTGGATATTTCGTATGGCACGATCATCCAACAATTTTTAAGCGGCTTATCCAACAGCTTAGGGTCGATCGTTGGGACGATTGCTTCAGCAACTATCGTTATTATCACCGCACCATTCATTCTATTTTATATGCTAAAAGACGGTGAAAAGCTTGTCCCGAATATCAAGCGTTTCTTCCCGGAAAAGCGAAGAGAGCAAATCGTTGAATTATTAGGACAGTTAAATAAGACGCTAGCTAATTATATTAGTGGGCAAGCAATCGAATGTTTATTCGTTGGGACATTTACTTTTCTAGGTTATTTTGCAATAGGGGTCGATTATGCTTTTCTTTTCGGTGTGATTGCTGGGTTGACTAACCTTATTCCTTATTTAGGACCATATTTAGGATTAGCTCCTGCCTTTTTAGTCACAGTATTCAATGATCCGTTTAGAGCATTATTATGTTGTGGGGTCGTTTTGATCGTTCAGCAATTAGATGGAAACATCATTTATCCGAATGTTATCGGTAAATCGTTGAAGATCCATCCACTAACGATAATCATTGTTTTATTAGTTGCAGGAAACATTGCTGGCTTATTAGGGATTTTCTTAGGTGTACCTTTTTATGCAATCTGTAAAACAATCATTTCTTATGTCGTCAAGATCGTCAAAGAAGACAAGCAAAATGAGAACAAGAAAAAAATTGCGACGACTCTTGAGTCCTAAGAAACCTTTGGCTGTTTTTATTGCAAAGAAAATAGCTTTATGATACCATTTTAACGTGGCTACCTTTAGCCACGTTTTTTTCTATAAAAATATAAAAAATATAAATGAATAAGGAGAGAATGCGATTATGAATGCTGACCCTGAGAGTCAGTCGCTGTTAGCGCAAATTTTATTATTGATCATTTTGACATTGATCAATGCTTTTTTAGCAGCTTCCGAAATTGCAGTTGTATCGATCAATAAAAATCGGATCGAACAAAAAGCGGAAGAAGGAGATGTTAAATCTAAAAAGCTTTTAAAAATATTGCAGAACCCAAATAACTTCCTATCCACTATCCAAGTAGGAATCACTTTGGTCAATATTTTATCTGGTGCATCTTTAGCTAATACTTTATCCGTAAGATTAGCCCCACTACTAGGTGGCGGTGCCGCAGCAAGAAGTATTGCAAATATTATCGTACTGGCTATTTTGACCTATGTTTCGATTGTTTTTGGAGAATTGTACCCGAAAAGGATCGCTTTGAATAAATCAGAGGAAGTAGCGAATTTCACCTCTGGTATGATCCGTTTGATCGGTGTCGTAGCGAAACCTTTCGTTTGGTTACTGTCTGCATCTACTAGCTTATTGGCACGGATAACACCAATGACTTTTGATGATGAAGATTCAAAGATGACCCGCGACGAAATGCGGTATATGCTTGAAAACGAAGGGGTATTGAACAACGAAGAGTTGGAAATGCTTCAAGGTGTCTTTTCCTTAGACACAAAAGTAGCAAGGGAAGTAATGGTTCCTCGAACAGATGCTTTTATGATCGACATTAATGACTCCATTGAAGAAAATGTCAACGAAGTATTATCTGAAAATTACTCAAGGATTCCTGTTTATAATGAAGACAAAGACAAAGTCGTTGGGATCCTCCACACGAAAAACTTATTAAAAGCGGCCCATAAATTTGGGTTTGAACATCTAGAGATCAAAAAAATCATCCAAGAACCACTTTTTGTTCCAGAAACGATTTTTATTGATGATCTATTATATGAAATGAAGAAAACACAAAATCAAATGGCGATCCTTTTAGATGAATATGGTGGGGTTGTTGGTTTAGTAACATTAGAAGATCTGCTTGAAGAAATCGTCGGAGAGATCGATGACGAATCTGATGAAGTAGAAAACCTCTACGAACAAATCGGTGACTACGAATATATCATCCAAGGCAGAATGCTGATCGATGAATTCAACGAAGCATTTGAAAGCAATCTTCATATGAGTGATGTGGATACAATGGCCGGTTATTTGATCACGGCTTTAGGCATGATTCC
Organism: Enterococcus sp. DIV1298c; assembly: GCF_017316315.1. NCBI lineage: Bacteria > Bacillati > Bacillota > Bacilli > Lactobacillales > Enterococcaceae > Enterococcus > Enterococcus sp. DIV1298c. The sequence goes on from NZ_JAFLWG010000012.1 coordinate 19,502, forward strand.
TGATGAAGGAGAAAAGCTGTCATTTGATGTTGAAAATATCACGTTGATCTCTGAAGAAATGGAAGGCTCACGAGTGCTTAAAATTCGTGTGATTTTCCATGATCCAGAAGAAATAGAAGCTGAACCTGATGAAGAACGTCGTTACTTCAAAAAAGATTTTGAAGATGACGAGCCTCGAAGATAACACAGCTTCAACTATTTTCTAACTAAACAAAGAGCGGATATATTACTTGTCTTATGAAGTGATGTATCTGTTCTTTTTTTGGAGATATATAATGAAAAGAAAGAGTAAAACTGTTTCGCTGACTTTTTCAAACAGAAGATCCATGCTATACTATTTGAGTTGAAGAAAAGGATAGAGGATCTGTCGAATAATCGAAGGATTTCTCTTTGATGAAGCAATAGACAAATGAAGAATGGAGTAAATTTATGAACAATCCAGAATTAAAACAGCAAGTGGACAATCGTCGTACATTTGCGATCATTTCCCATCCGGATGCAGGGAAAACAACGATTACCGAGCAACTGCTTTTGTTCGGTGGAGCGATTCGCCAAGCAGGAACAGTCAAAGGAAAGAAAACAGGGAATTTTGCAAAATCCGACTGGATGGAAATCGAAAAGCAACGTGGGATCTCTGTCACAAGTTCAGTGATGCAATTTGATTACCATGGAAAAAGAGTCAATATTCTAGATACACCAGGGCATGAGGATTTCTCAGAAGATACGTATCGTACCTTGATGGCTGTCGATAGCGCAGTCATGGTCATCGATAGCGCAAAAGGGATCGAAGCACAAACTAAAAAACTTTTCCAAGTAGTCAAAAAAAGAGGCATCCCTATTTTCACTTTTATCAATAAATTGGATCGTGACGGTAGAGAGCCGCTTGAATTATTAGAAGAATTGGAAGAATTATTAGATATCGAATCTTATCCAATGAATTGGCCGATCGGTATGGGTAAAGGACTGGAAGGATTGTATGACATCCACCATAACCGTGTCGAATTTTATCGCCCTGAAAACTATCAAGATGAACGTTTAGCTCAATTAGATGAGGACGGGCATCTGCCGGAAAATCATCCGTTAAGAAATAATTCATTGTACGAACAAGTCCTTGATGAAGTAGAACTGTTAAAAGAAGCAGGTGACGCATTCAATGAAGAAAAAATCGCTCGCGGAGAGCAAACACCAGTCTTCTTTGGTTCAGCTTTAACTAATTTTGGTGTACAGACCTTTTTAGAAACGTTTGTTGAATTTGCGCCATCGCCTTATGGCCATAAAACACGTGAAGATCAAGTAGTCAGCCCATACGAAGAAGAATTCTCTGGTTTTGTCTTTAAGATTCAAGCAAATATGAACCCGGCTCACCGAGATCGTATTGCGTTTGTACGAATCTGTTCAGGCACATTTGAACGTGGGATGGATGTTTTCCTAGAACGAACGAATAAAAAATTGAAATTAAGTAATGTCACTCAGTTTATGGCAGATGCCAGAGAAAACGTTGAAAATGCTGTAGCAGGAGATATCATTGGAGTATACGATACTGGAAACTATCAGATTGGTGATACTTTATATGAAGGAAAACTAAAAGTAGCTTATGAAGAATTGCCTTCATTCACACCAGAACTTTTCATGAAAGTAACAGCAAAAAATGTGATGAAACAAAAATCATTCCACAAAGGGATCAACCAATTAGTACAAGAAGGGGCGATCCAATTGTACAAAACCTATGTGACGGAAGAATACATCATTGGTGCTGTTGGACAATTGCAATTTGAAGTTTTCCAATATCGGATGTTGAATGAATACAACGCAGAAGTCATCATGTCACCAATGGGCAATAAGATCGCACGCTGGATCGAGCCAGAGGATCTAGATGAAAAGATGAGTTCAAGTCGAAACATCTTAGCAAGAGATCGTTTTGATCAACCGCTATTCCTATTTGAGAACCAGTTTGCAGAACGCTGGTTTGCAGACAAATATCCAAATGTGAAATTGAAAAGTTTGATGTAATAAGCAGTTCTCATTGATTTTGTGGTTTACGCGTAGTGTAATACAGCAAAAATATTTTCAAAGCCACACATCAGAACGAACACACGATAGTTCCTGTTTTCAGTGAACGATCGTGTGTTTTTTTGTTGAAGTTTAACCCTTTTTTTGGTTTTTTTGAAAAAATCAATTAAAATCAAATAAAAAAATAGATTAGAATGTTTTTGCGTACATATATAAAAAATAAGCAAAGAAAGAAGGGAAATAAATGGAAACAGATATGGAGAAAAAGCAGCGTATTGAGAGAAAAAAAGCAAAAATGCGGCGAGTGTGTCAAATGCTGGATATTGAGAATTGGGAAAAAAATGAACGCATCGTCCAAGAGATCCGTTCGATCATCCAAGCGGATCGCTCCGTGAAAGGAAGAGAAGGAGAAAATAGGAGAAACAAAAAAAGGGAATGCCAAGTGACTTCGACAAAACCCTTTTGATTCGTGATTTATTTTTTATGTCTACATAGCAATTGGTGCATCTAGATTTCTTTTTGGAATAGAGATCTCTACTAAGCCAGGTAACTCGATTACTTGGATGTCTTCAGGATGGTACTCAGCGTCATGGATTTTTTTTAAGAAGTAGTGTTGGATTTCTTCAATTTCTTTTGGTTGGATATTACGGTTTTCATTTGTTAGGACGATTTCATTATGCTCAGGAGCTTCTGTATAAATAACAGTTGTATTTCCGGCAGTATATACCTTGACCATATGTGCATCTGTATTTTCCAACTGATTTAAAACTAATCGTGAATGGCTGTTTGTTACATTAACTAGTTTCATGGCGCTCACCTCTCTTATGTATTTAAGAAATAACTTACCTTAAGTATAATTTTTTTTTAGTAAATTGAACAGCATTTTGTCTTTTTAAAAATAAAAGAATTAGGAAAATTTAGTTACTATTTTTTTCAAAAATCAAAATAAAAGCGGAGAGTGGCAAACTCTCCGCTCGATTTTTTGCTGATTTCTTAGCATGAAATTATTCTGTCGGTTCGTTGTTTGCTTCTTTGACTAAACGTTCAGGTTTAGACGTGATGACGATTTTATCGTCTTTATCTAATTTTGCTTTAAGATCATGGATCGTTGGATGGTCAAGATAGAATTCAGCAATGCCGTCTTCGATTTGTTCTTGGATCGTTCGACGTAATGGTCGTGCGCCCATTGCTGGATCGTATCCTAGATCGACCAATTTTTCTTTGACATTGGTAGGAACATCAACATGCAACTGTTGTGCAGCTAACAGTTGGTTCACATCATCAAGCATAAGACTAACGATCGTCATCAAGTTTTCTTTTGATAATGCGCTAAATTCGATGATGCCGTCAAAACGGTTCAAGAACTCAGGTGTGAAGTAGTTGTTCAATTGATTCAAGACAGAACGAGTCACACCTTCACGAGCGGCACCAAAGCCGACATTTGCTTCTACTTTTCCGGTACCCGCATTACTTGTCATGATGATGATCGTATCTTTGAAGCTGACAGTACGTCCTTGAGCATCTGTTAATCGTCCATCATCTAAGATTTGCAAGAACATGTGTAAGACATCAGGATGCGCTTTTTCTACTTCATCTAGTAGTACTAAGCTATACGGATTTCTACGTACTTTTTCAGTCAATTGACCAGCTTCTTCATAGCCGACATAGCCTGGAGGAGAACCAATCAATTTAGCGACACTGTGTTTTTCCATGTATTCTGACATATCAAAACGGATCATTGATTCTTCAGATCCAAATAATTCGTATGCAAGTTGTTTCGCTAATTCTGTTTTACCGACACCGGTAGGACCGACAAATAAGAAAGAACCGATCGGACGATTTTTCTTACTCAAACCAACTCGATTACGACGGATCGCTTTTGCTACGCGATCAACTGCATCATTTTGTCCGATAACATGTTTCTTCAAGTCGTCAGCTAAGTTTTTCAATTGTGTTTGTTCTTTTTCTTTTAATTCACCAACAGGGATTCCTGTCCGTTGTTCGACGATTTTTTCCATATCTTTTTCAGAGATCACAGGAATTTCTTCTTCTGAAAGTTGACGTTCTTGCATTTTTTTCAATTTATTGATTTGATCGCGGTAATAAGCCGCTTTTTCGAAATCTTCTTCTTTAGAAGCTAATAGTTTTTGTTCTTCTGCTTCTTCCAATTTCTTTTCGATCGTTTTTGGATCAACGATTTGGATCGTCAAGTTTTTCTTAGAGCCTGTTTCATCTAGCAAGTCGATGGCTTTATCTGGTAAAAAGCGATCTTGGATATAGCGATTCGACAATCTAGCCGCAGCTTCGATCGCTGCATCCGTATATTTGACATGATGATAATCTTCGTAACGATTTTGTAGTCCTTTTAAAATGCTGATCGTTTCATCTACGGAAGGTTCATCCACACGAACGGGTTGCATGCGTCGTTCTAACGCTGCGTCTTTTTCGATGATTCGATATTCATTCAATGTAGTTGCACCGACCATTTGTAATTCACCACGCGCTAACGCAGGTTTTAAAATGTTGCCGGCATCCATATTGCCATCTCCGGCTGAACCAGCCCCAACGATTTCGTGGACTTCATCAATAAATAGGATGACATTTTCGGCTTGTCTGATTTCTTCAATCAGTTTTTGCATACGTTCTTCAAACTGACCACGGATCCCTGTGCCTTGGACAAGTGAAACGACGTCTAAGCGAATGACTTCTTTGTCCAGCAGTTTTTGTGGGACATCGCCATCAACGATTTTTTGTGCAAGTCCTTCAACGACAGCTGTTTTACCAACACCTGGTTCGCCAATCAATACTGGATTGTTTTTGGTGCGGCGATTCAAGATCTCGATCACACGCTTGATTTCATCATCGCGACCGATAACAGGATCGATTTCGCCTTGGCGTGCTTCTTCTGTGATATTGATCCCATATTCTCCTAAAAGCCCATCCGAAGCTGGTCCTTGAGGTGGTTGCCCCCCGTTGAAATTATTGTTCCCGCCGAATTGGGTAGGTGGTGTTTGTTCAAAGTTGCCTTGTTGTTGCATTTGACGAGACATCGAACGAAATAGATCGTCCAGACTTCCAAAGCCAAATGGATCATTTTGAGCCATACTCGTTAGACCTCCATTTTGCTGATTTTTGATTTTTTGATAACAGCTCTGACAATAGTCAAGTTGTGTACGTTGCCCATTAACAGTCGCATATAAGTGAATCGTTGCTTCATTTTTTCCACAGTTTTGACAAAGCATAAAATATTCACGTCCTTTCAAACATTGGTCGATAGGTCTATTTTACCTCGCGTATTTCTTTGGGTAAAAGAATAACACTTGATCAAACCCATTGAGAAAGTCAAAGTCAATTGACCATTACTGACCATTTGTTTTAATTATACTGAATTTTTGCTGAGACGCAAGTAATTGATTCTTTGGATCGTGGAAAAAATTAAATCAGGTAGGCGTCAAGCCTCATTTGCTGATAATTTTCAGAATTCACAATACAGAAAACGAATACTTTATAGGAAGAATAGTATCATGAAGATCAAGCGAAGATAAAAAAACAAGGTTTCTATCAAAACAGAAGGAATAGAAACTAAGCATGAGATAAATCAGCAAGATACTTTACTGGAATTTCTCTCAATTTAAATGAAAACTGTTGTAACTAAGGAAAAAAAATGGTAATCTTTACAGATGAAAGGGTTCATCTGCTTAGCTCTATCATGGATTGCTAAAAAAGAAAACCCTCACATAAAAACAACACTCACTTAAAGGAGACCGATTAATATGGAAAAGAAAGAATTTCACGTAGTAGCAGAAACTGGGATCCACGCACGTCCAGCTACACTATTAGTACAAACAGCAAGCAAATTTAACTCTGATGTAAACTTAGAGTATAAAGGTAAATCAGTAAACTTAAAATCTATCATGGGCGTAATGTCTTTAGGTGTAGGTCAAGGTTCTGATGTTACTATCACTGCTGAAGGTGCTGACGAAGCAGACGCTATGGCAGCTATCGTTGAAACAATGAAGAAAGAAGGCTTATCTGAATAATGGTTGAAATGCTAAAAGGGATCGCCGCTAGTGACGGAGTAGCCGTTGCAAAAGCTTACCTGCTAGTTCAACCGGATTTATCATTCAGTAAGACGACAGTTGAGGATACTTCAGCTGAAGAAGCTCGTTTAGATGGTGCTTTAGCAAAATCAACTGAAGAATTACAACAAATTCGTGAAAAAGCAGCGCAAAGCTTAGGTGAAGCAGAAGCGCAAGTATTTGACGCACATTTAATGGTTCTTTCAGATCCTGAAATGATAGGTCAAATCAAACAAAACATCAAAGATAACAGCGTAAATGCTGAATCTGCTCTTAAAGAAGTAACTGATATGTATATCGGTATGTTCGAAGCAATGGAAGATAATGCTTACATGCAAGAACGTGCAGCAGATATTCGTGACGTTGCAAAACGTATTTTAGCACATCTACTAGGTGTGACTTTACCAAACCCTTCAATGATCAATGAAGAAGTAGTTGTCGTGGCACATGATTTGACGCCAAGTGACACTGCACAATTAGATCGTAACTTCGTAAAAGCTTTTGTAACAGATATCGGTGGACGTACATCGCATTCTGCGATCATGGCTCGTTCTCTTGAAATCCCAGCAATCGTTGGAACAAAAGAAATCACTGCGAAAGTGAAAGAAGGCGTAATGTTAGCTGTTAACGGAATCGAAGGCGATGTAGTCATTGATCCAACAGCAGAACAAAAAGCTGAATTTGAAAAAATCGGTGCAGATTATGCTGCACAAAAAGCAGAATGGGAAAAACTGAAACATGCTGAAACAGTGACTGCCGATGGCAAACACTTTGAATTAGCAGCCAACATTGGTACACCAAAAGACTTAGTCGGTGTGCATAACAATGGAGGCGAAGCAGTTGGACTTTACCGTACTGAGTTCCTTTATATGGATTCACCAGATTTTCCTACTGAAGAAGACCAATATGTTGCTTATAAAGCAGTATTGGAAGGAATGGAAGGAAAACCTGTCGTTGTTCGTACAATGGATATCGGTGGAGATAAAGAACTACCATACTTGCAATTGCCGCATGAGATGAATCCGTTCTTAGGATACCGTGCATTACGTATCAGCTTGTCAGAACAAGGTGACGACATGTTCCGTACGCAAATGCGTGCGTTGTTACGCGCCTCTGTTCATGGAAACTTGCGTATCATGTTCCCAATGGTTGCTACACTAAAAGAATTCCGTAGTGCAAAAGCAATCTTTGAAGAAGAAAAACAAAAATTAGTAAATGAAGGCATTGAAGTTTCTGATTCGATCCAAGTAGGGATCATGATCGAGATTCCAGCTGCAGCCGTTATTGCGGATAAATTTGCTAAAGAAGTTGACTTCTTCTCAGTAGGAACAAACGACTTGATCCAATACACAATGGCAGCTGACCGTATGAACGAACGTGTTTCATACTTGTACCAACCATACAATCCATCAATCCTACGTTTGATCAAAAACGTCATTGATGCAGCACATGCTGAAGGTAAATGGGCTGGTATGTGTGGAGAAATGGCCGGCGATCAAATGGCTGTTCCTTTACTTGTTGGTATGGGATTAGATGAGTTCTCAATGAGTGCAACATCGATCTTGAAAACACGTAGCTTGATGAAACGTTTAGACACAAGCAAAATGGCTGAACTAGCGGATCGCGCGCTTAATGAGTGCGATACAATGGAAGAAGTCGTAGAGCTTGTCAATGAATATCTAGCTTGATTTTTTAAAACAGGTACAGTATTTGGCTGTGCCTGTTTTTTTGTTTTTATGCAATAAGCAAAATTAAATTCTGCGCTATCTTACAACTTTGTTGGGAAAAAATCGGACTTAAGGTTGAGTGACAGGTTTCAGGCTGTGTTATAATATAAGAGTAAGGGGGCAACATAGATGAAGGTATTACTATATTTTGAAAGTGAGAAGATACTTTCTAAGTCCGGCATTGGTCGTGCACTTGATCATCAAAAACGTGCTCTTAAGGATGTAGGGATCTCCTATACTTTAGATAGTAAGGAAGACTATGATATTTTGCACATCAATACATATGGTATCAATAGTCATAATATGATCAATAAAGCGCGTAGAAACGGCAAGAAAATTATATATCATGCGCATTCAACAGAAGAGGATTTTCGTAATTCCTTTATCGGTTCGAATCAATTATCGCCGTTAGTAAAAAAATATTTAGTTGGTCTGTATGAAAAGGCGGATTACTTGATCACACCAACTCCCTATTCAAAAAAATTACTGAAAAGTTATGGGATCGATTTGCCTATCCAATCAATCTCCAACGGGATCGATTTAGAGAAATATCAACCTGATCCTGTCAAAGAACAAAAATTTAGGCAGTATTTCAATCTGTTACCTGACCAAAAAGTAATCATTTGTGTTGGACTCTTTTTTGCTAGAAAAGGGATCATTGATTTTGTTGAAATAGCAAAACAGATGCCAGACTATACATTTATCTGGTTTGGTCATGTGCCAATGTATTCGATCCCAAGCAACATCCGTAAAATCGTAAAAGAAGATCATCCTGATAATGTTATTTTTCCAGGCTACATTCGAGGCGAGATCATCGAAGGCGCTTATTCAGGAGCGGATTTATTCTTTTTCCCTTCTTATGAAGAAACAGAAGGAATCGTAGTGCTTGAAGCTTTAGCAAGTAAACAAAATGTGTTAGTACGTGATATCCCTGTCTATGAAGGTTGGCTCGAAGATCAAAAAAATTGTTATATGGGACGAAACAATGAAGAGTTTTGTGAACTGATTCAAAAAATCGTACAACAAGAAGTTCCTAGCGTAGTCGAAGCTGGCTATCGAACAGCTGAAGAACGAAGTATTGAAAGAATTGGTGAGCAGCTTCAATCGGTCTATGAAGAAGTGTTGAAAGCATCTGATTCTTCAAGTGAACAAATGGAAGAATCAAAATAAAAGGTAGTTTGGAGGCGAAAAAAGATGAAAATCGGCTTTTTTACCGATACCTATTTTCCGCAGGTAAGTGGCGTAGCTACATCGATCAAGACATTGAAAGAAGAACTCGAAAAAATGGGGCATGACGTCTATATATTTACGACAACAGACCCTAATGCAGACAAGTTAGAAAAAGATGTGATCCGTATGCCGAGTGTTCCATTTGTATCATTCAAAGAACGACGAGTCGTGGTACGTGGAATGTGGTATGCCTATTTAGTAGCGAAAGAGTTAGAATTAGATCTGATCCATACGCACACTGAATTTGGTGCTGGCATTCTTGGAAAGATGGTGGCCAAAAAATTAAAAATCCCATCGATCCATACGTATCACACGATGTACGAAGATTATCTCCACTACATTGCAAAAGGAAAAGTGATTCGACAATCCCATGTCAAATACTTGTCACGGTTATTTGTGAATCATACGACAGGTGTCGTTTGTCCGAGTGAACGTGTGATCGAAACGTTGCGTAGCTATGGCGTGACAGCGCCATTGCGAGTGATACCAACAGGGATCGACATTGATAAGTTCAAACGTCCAGAAATCACACAAGAACAAACCAACGAGTTACGTGAATCTTTAGGGATCAAAGAAAATGGTTTGATGATTTTGTCTTTGAGTCGGATTTCTTATGAAAAAAATATCCAAGCATTGATCCAAGGGTTTCCAGAAGTCATTGAAAAGTATCCTGAGGCACGCTTGGTCATTGTTGGTAAAGGTCCTTATGTAGATCAACTAAAAGAATTGATCACCTCACTGGATCTCGATGAAGTAGTTCAATTCACCGGAGAAGTCGATAATAACGATGTCGCATTTTACTATCGTGCGGCTGATTATTTCGTATGTGCTTCTACCTCTGAAACGCAAGGATTGACGTACACAGAAGCAATGGCGGCTGGTACACCATGTGTTGTTGAAGGAAACGATTATTTGAATCGTTTGTTTGATCATGCTTCTCTTGGACGAACATTTGAACGAGATGAAGACTTTGCTCCTGCACTTATTGATTATATTGAAAGCAAAGTAGAAAAAGATCCAGAAATCTTCGAGAAAAAACTTTTTGAGATCTCAGCTACTCATTTCGGCCAATCAATGATCGAATTTTATGAAGATATGCTTGTTTATTACAAAGAAGAAATGCGTAAAAAAGAAGAAGAAGCATCGATCGAACGAATTAAAATTAAATTAAATTCCTTCAAAAGATAAAAAAACAGTGAATAATTCTAAAAAAATCCTTGTTTCTAGCGTATACTAGCATAGAAACAAGGATTTTATCGTTTAGGAGGGCACAAGATGAAAATTGGTTTTATCGGCACAGGAGTTATGGGAACTGCGATCGTTCGTCATTTACAAAAAGCAGGTCATGAACTTACTGTTTATAATCGCACAAAAGCAAAAGCGGAACCACTCGTCGAAGAAGGAGCAACTTGGGCGGATAGTCCGCAACAGGTAGCTGAAACAAGCCAAGTGGTCTTTACGATGGTTGGCTATCCTCAAGATGTAGAAGAAATCTATTATGGTGAAAAAGGGATTTTCCGAGCTGGATTGAGTGGTAAAACAGTCGTTGATTTGACGACAAGTACTCCAACACTTGCAGAAAAGATTGCAACAAGCGCGCAAGAGCTAGGAGCAGAAGCATTAGATGCACCAGTTTCAGGGGGCGATCTAGGTGCTAAGAATGGTACTTTGACGATCATGGTCGGCGGAAAAGAGCATGTCTACGAGGAAATATTACCGTTATTCCGAGAGTTTGGAACGACATTTACGTTGCATGGCTCAGCTGGAAAAGGGCAGCATACAAAAATGGCAAACCAAATCATGATCGCTGGTACGATGACTGGCATGACAGAAATGCTTGTTTATGCGCAAGAAGCTGGTTTAGACTTAGAAAAAGTCATCGCTACACTTTCAGGTGGCAGTGCAGCCAATTGGTCATTGAGCAATTATGCGCCACGTATTTTACAGGAAAATTATTCGCCTGGTTTTTTTGTCAAACATTTTATCAAAGATTTGACGATCGCTTTGGCAGAAGCAGAAAAATTAGGACTGGATTTACCGGCGACAAAAGAAGCCCGAAAACTATATGAACAGCTAGCGGAAAAGGGTTTTGAGAATGACGGAACACAAGCGTTGATCAAGCTTTGGTGGGAAGATGGAAAGCAGCCGAAAAAAAAATCTTAAAAAACCAGTTTTTTTGGAGAAAATCAATGCAAGTCGACGATGCTTTTGATACAATATAACAGAACTAAGAAAAGGAGGACCTCCGATGGCACATTCACAATTGGTCGCAATCATTAAACGACTGGAGGCTATGGTCGAATCAGCAGACAATGAACTGCAAGTTCGTCGCTTTGAAAAAGAAGGCGTAGAAAAATGTACCGTGACTTATGATAAAGCGACCGAAACATTTGAACTTACTGAGACAGACACACATCAACAATACGAATTCGACAATGTCGATATCGTTGCGATGGAGATCTATGATTTGATTCAATAAGATTTCGAGCTAGCTAAAAGAGCCTGGAATTCAGCCGATTGGTTGGATTCCAGACTCTTTTTTTATTTGTTGTTCGGCTTTGACTAATTTACGCTGATAACTGATCAAGATCTGAACAGGATCGATTTCCGCTTGAGATAGTTGACGCTTGAGTGACAACGTATTATCTTTTTCATAGTAGAAATGAGGTGCTTGTCCTGGCTCTGTAATCGCTGTATCAGCCACTTGACCATAGCAGATCAGGAAATGCTTCATCTTGGATTCATCGCTAGCTAACGGCATGCTCAGCGTGATTCTCGGCGTACGCAAAAACTTTTTTTGTTCTTGTACCCTACGTGTAAAATAGGTGACCAATTCAATATCCCTTTGAAGAATAGCCGCCTTTTCAAAATTTAGTTGTTCAATGAAATGCAATTGACGTTTTTTTAAATAGCTGATCAATTTCTTATTTCTCCCTTGTAACAACCCTTGGATCTCTTTCTTCTTTTGTTCAAAAGTCCAATCCTTCAATTCTGGAAGTTGGGCTTGTAAGGCTAAATGACTGATTTCAGAAAGCCACGGCATTTGATAGTTTTCTTCGATGATGCGAAGGATACTCGGCATTTTTTTGTAAAGTCGAAACGGACCGTAAGTTCTTGCAGTGGGCACATTCGTGAGAGAAAGGCCATCAGGTTGGATATCTAAGTAGTTGTAGTTATCGAAATAATTCATTTGTCGGTTGTAGATCGGACGATAGTGTTGGATCAATTGACACTCTAACAATAGAGCATCTAGTTCTGTGTCGACGACAACGACCTCAAAATCGGCAATCGAACGAACTAAGCGCAAGACTTTTTTTGAGTGTTGTTTATTTTGATAAAAATACGTACTTACACGATTTTTTAGATTTTTAGCTTTACCTACATAAATAATTTTTCCTTCACTATTTTTCATTAAGTAAACCCCAGGTAATAAAGGGAGGTTTTTTACTTTCTCTTTTGGTTGCATAAGTGCTCCTCTAGTTGAAATTGAAATCAAAAAGATTATAACAGATTTACGAAAATGAACAATATAAGCTATGATATTTTATAAATAAATTAAAGAGATACTTTGATAATCAAAATATTTTTTTGGAAACTGATTTTAATTGTTTGATAAAAAAATGCTGGTATTAAAGCTTTTTGTCATGAAAATAAAATTAAAAAAAATTAATAATGCAAAAAAATCTAGTGAAAAGGTTGCATTTTGAAAAAAGTTAAGATATAGTTTGAACATCAAAAGATTTGATAATCAAACTAATTTTAGTGGATGGTGGAACATGGAACCTGATTTTAATACAGTAAATGATTATCTCGTTAGTGTCTTCAATGATATTTTGACGATCGAAGAATCCGAATTAAAAAAGTCACAATTCAAAGATCTGTCGATTACAGAGATGCATACGATCGAGGCAATCGGTATGTACAAGAAAAAGACAACTTCAGAAGTAGCCAAAGAACTGTCGATTACTGTTGGGACCTTGACCACTGCTATCAACAAGTTAGTTAGAAAAGGCTATGTTGAGCGTATCCGTAGTGAAGACGACCGACGAGTGGTGAAGCTGGGGTTAACAAAAAAAGGAAAGCTGCTTTACCGCGTGCATCAGCATTTCCATCGTGAAATGGTCAAAAACATCATAGACGGTCTGGCTGCCGACGAACAACAAGCTTTGCTGTCTGCATTGAAAAACTTGCATGATTTCTTGCGAGATTACAAGTGAGGAAGTTTAATGGAACAATTTGGAACGATCACAGCAACGGCAAGTGTCTTACCGGAAAAAATCATCACAAATGATGATCTCTCAAAAATGATGGACACTTCGGATGAGTGGATCTCATCACGTACAGGAATCAAGGAGAGACATTGTGTAACCGACCAGGAAACTTCCGATTTGTGTTACCTCGTTGCCAAAAAATTGCTAAAAAAAAGAGCACTTGATCCGAATGAACTTGATTTTATCATCGTAGCTACGATGTCGCCCGATTATACATCCCCATCTGTAGCGACCTTAGTTCAAGGTAGGATCGGCGCAACAAAAGCAATCGCTTTTGATATCAGCGCAGCTTGTTCGGGATTTGTTTATGCATTGAGTGTAGCAGAGAAATTGATTCGCTGCGGCTCAATGAAGGGTTTAGTGATTGGCGGCGAAACATTATCCAAACTGATCGATTGGACAGATCGTTCAACCGCTGTTTTGTTTGGTGATGGTGCAGGAGGCATTTTATTAGAAGCCGGACCAGAACAAAAATTATTGAGAGAATCGCTAGCGGCAGATGGCTCGCGTGCGCAATCCCTCACTTCCGGTTATCTGCCAAATCATTCGCCTTTATACACGGAAGATTCAGAAGGTTCTTACTATTTAAAAATGGTCGGACGAGATATTTTTGATTTTGCTGTAAGAGACGTTGCGATGAACATCAAAGAGATCATTCAAGGCACAGCTGTTGATTATCTGCTTTTGCATCAAGCAAATTTGCGAATCATCGAAAAGATTGCTCGTAAGGTCAAAGTCCCACAAGAGCAGTTTCTAACGAACATGGATAAATACGGTAATACTTCCGCAGCAAGCATCCCGATTCTTTTAGATGAGGCAGTAGAAAGCGGAGCAATCACATTAGGACAAAAACAAAAAGTGGTATTTACAGGTTATGGTGGAGGATTGACATGGGGAAGTATCCTCATGGAACTATAAACTGATAAAAATAAAAATATAAAAAAGAAACAATATCGGAGGAATTATCATATGGTATTCGAAAAAATTCAAGAAATCATTGCGGAAGAATTAGGAAAAGACGCAGAAGAAATCAAATTAACGACAAACATCCAAGAAGACCTTGAAGCAGATAGCTTGGATTTATTCCAAATCATCAACGAGATCGAAGATGAATTTGATGTGAAAATCGAAACAGAAGATGGCATCAAAACAGTTCAAGATTTAGTCACTTATGTTGAAAAACAAACTGCATAATCATCAAGATTAGGTTGGGGGCTGGGACATTTTCCGAAAAAGGAGTGTCTTAGCCTTTTTTTAAATGAAAAGAAGATATTTATCCTGAATATAAATAGGAGAACGATGATGAAAACAGCATTTTTATTTAGTGGACAAGGTGCACAATACCAAGGAATGGGTCAAGACCTCTACCATGAGCCAATCGTGAAAAAGACCTTTGATGAAGCAAGTGAGATCTTAGGCTATGATATGGCAGAGCTTTGTTTTTCAACAAATGATCGTTTAGATCAAACGGTCTATACACAGCCTGCTATTTTGACTGTCAGCATTGCCTTTTATCGTTTATTAGTAGAACGTGGAATCACTCCTCAGGCTGTCTTGGGACTTAGTTTAGGTGAATATTCTGCATTAGTGGCAAGTGGCGCTCTTTCCTTTAGAGAAGCCGTGGCGTTAGTCGAAAAAAGAGGTACGTTCATGACCGCCGCTGCACCAACAGGTAGTGGAAAAATGGTCGCAGTCATGAATGCACCAGCGGACGTGATCGAAGACTGTTGTAAACAGGCAGAACAAATAGGGATCGTTTCACCAGCAAATTACAACACCCCACAGCAGATCGTCATTGGTGGTGAAGAAAAAGCAGTGGATCAAGCGGTTGCTTTACTAAAAGAACAAGGCATCAAACGGATGATCCCACTGAATGTCAGTGGTCCTTTCCACACAGCCATCTTGGAACCAGCTGCTAGACAGCTAGCAGAAGAACTAAGCAAAATCGCTTTTTCGGAACCTAAGATCCCAGTGATCAGTAATACAACAACGGAGATCATGACAAAGGAAAGTATCCCAGCTTTACTTGAACAACAAGTGATGAAACCTGTTCGTTTCTATGAAAGTATCGAAAAACTCAAAGACTTAGGGATCGAACAAGTCGTTGAGGTCGGACCGGGTAAAGTCTTAAGTGGTTTTATGAAAAAGATCGACAAATCGATCGCAGTCACACGTGTTGAAAATCAGCAAACATTCGAAGAAACAATCAATCAATTGTCATAGGAGGCAAGTTATGGACGTAACTGGAAAAAATGTGTTTATTACAGGCAGTACACGAGGAATTGGCGAAGCCATTGCTTTAGCTTTTGCCAAAGCAGGGGCAAATATCTTCCTAAACGGTCGTGGAGAGATCCCAGCCGAAAAAATCGATGCAATCAAGGCATACGGTGTGGAGTGCGTGGGGATCTCAGGCGATATCTCCGATTATGATAAAGCAGGAGAGATGATCAAAGAAGCAGAAAAGCAATTGGGTTCTGTCGATATTCTGGTGAATAACGCTGGAGTTACTAATGATAAACTTGTCTTACGTATGGATGCAGATGATTTCAAGAAATGTTTAGATATCAATTTAACAGGCACTTTCAATATGACACAGCACGTGTTGAAAAAAATGATGAAAAAAAGAGAAGGAGCAATCATCAATCTTTCAAGTGTTTCTGGATTGATCGGTAACTTAGGCCAAGCCAATTATGCAGCGAGTAAAGCAGGTGTTGTCGGTTTTACTAAATCGGTGGCACGAGAAGTTGCGACAAGAGGAATCACTTGTAATGTGATTGCGCCTGGTTTTGTTACTACGGATATGACAGATGTCCTATCTGAGAAAGTAAGAGAGCAAGCAGAAAAACAAATTCCAATGCAACGTTTTGGCCAAGTAGAAGACATTGCGGAAGCCGCACTGTTCTTAGCGAAAAGTTCGTATATCACAGGTCAAGTCATCAATGTTGACGGCGGATTGGTCATGCACGGATAGGGAGGAAAATTAATGAATCGAGTAGTAATCACAGGTTATGGAGTCACTTCACCGATCGGGAATGATGCAGAAAGTTTTTTAGCTAGTTTAAAAGCTGGAACGAATGGTATTGCACCGATCACAAAATTTGATGCTTCAGAAACAGGTATCACATTAGCAGGTGAAGTCAAAGACTTTCCTTTTGATAAATATTTTGTAAAAAAAGACAGCAAACGGATGGATATGTTTTCAATTTATGGTATTTATGCCGCAATGGAAGCATTAGCAATGAGCGGGATCGAAAAAGAAGCAATCAACCAAGATCGTTTTGGTGTTATTGTCGGCTCTGGGATCGGTGGATTACCAACGATTGAAAGTCAAGTCATCCGGATGCATGACAAAGGACCAAACCGCGTTTCACCTATGTTTGTTCCAATGTCCATCGCTAATATGGCAGCTGGGAATATTGCCTTACGTGTAGGTGCTAAAGGCATTTGTACGTCGATCGTGACCGCATGTGCCAGTGGAACGAATGCCATTGGAGAAGCTTTCCGTAATATCAAACATGGCTATTCAGATATCATCCTTGCGGGCGGAACAGAAGCAACGATCTGTGAGATGGGAATCGCCGGATTCGCGGCATTGACTGCTCTATCCGAATCAACAGATCCAGCACGTGGTTCGATTCCGTTTGACGAAGGCCGTAATGGTTTCGTCATGGGTGAAGGAGCCGGTGTGTTAGTTCTAGAATCATTGGAACACGCACAAGCTCGCGGCGCAAAAATCTATGGTGAAGTCGTTGGATATGGCTCAAATTGTGATGCCTACCATATGACAGCTCCAACACCAGATGGTTCTGGCGCATCTAAAGCAATGAAACTAGCAATGGAAGAAGCAGGAATCGATGCGAAAGAAGTAGGATACATCAATGCGCATGGAACAAGTACACCTGCCAACGACCAAGCAGAAGCAAAAGCAATCCAAATCGCTTTAGGGGAATCATTCAGAGAAACCTATGTCAGCAGTACGAAATCGATGACTGGGCATTTATTAGGGGCCGCTGGAGGAATCGAGGCACTTGCGACATTGCTTGCGTTAGAGCATCAGTTCATTCCACCAAATATCAATGTAGAGAAACAAGATCCTGAAATTGATTTAAATGTGGTGATCAATGAAAGCAAAGAAGCCGAACTATCTTATGCTATGAGTAATTCATTAGGCTTCGGTGGACATAACGCTGTGCTATGTATGAAACGCTGGGAGGAATAATGTTGAAGATCAATGAAATCAAAGAATTAGTCAGTCAATTTGATCAATCCACGTTAACAGAATTTGACTTGAAAGACGGACAATTTGAATTATATATGAATAAAAATGAAATGAGTCGAGGAATGGGGCAACCCGTTCCGACACCCATGTTTTCTGAACCACAACCACAACCAGCTGCCCCAGTTGCAGCAAAAGAAGAAAGCAGTTCTACTCAGCAAGAAGTTGTAGCTGCACCAATAGTCGACGGTGTGGAAGTAAAATCACCGATCGTAGGAATCGTCTATTTACAACCCTCTCCTGATAAACCAGCTTTTAAAAAGGTGGGAGACAAAGTCACAAAAGGCGAAGTGATCTGTATCATCGAAGCGATGAAATTGATGAACGAAGTGACGAGTGATGTAGACGGTGAAATCGCAGCAATCTTGATCGACAATGAAGAGGTCGTAGAATACGGACAACCACTCTTTATCGTTCAACCAAATTAAGGCAAGGAGAACTAGACCTATGAACATTCAAGAAATCAAAAAAATCATCCCTCATCGTTATCCATTATTACTGATCGATCGAGTGGAAGAAATGGTCGAAGGCGAGCGGATCGTAGCCAAAAAAAATGTGACCATCAATGAACCTTTTTTCCAAGGACATTTTCCAGAAGAGCCTGTTATGCCAGGTGTCTTGATCGTTGAAGCAATGGCTCAAGCAGGAGCAGTTGCCCTCTTATCATTGGAACAGTTCAAAGGAAAAACTGCTTACTTTGGCGGATTAGATAAAGCCAAGTTTCGTAAAAAAGTGACTCCTGGAGATACGTTGATGTTAGAGGTCGAAATCACTAAAATCAAATCTTCTGCAGGAATAGGCAAAGGAATTGCAAAAGTGGATGGCAAAAAAGTTGCTGAAGCTGAATTAACCTTTATGATTGGATAGGTGAGTTATGTTTTCAAAAGTCTTGATAGCAAATCGCGGCGAAATAGCCGTACGGATCATTCGTGCCTGCCGTGAGCTTGGAATCCAAACCGTTGCGGTCTATTCTGAAGCGGATGCGGAGGCATTACACACACAATTAGCAGATGAAGCAATCTGTATCGGTCCTGCAAGAGCGACTGATTCATATTTGAATGTACAAGCAGTTTTAAGTGCAGCCATCGTAACAAAAGCAGAAGCCATCCATCCTGGATTTGGTTTCTTGTCTGAGAATAGTCGATTTGCTTCGATGTGTGAAGAATGTAATATCGTCTTTATTGGACCTAAAAGCAAAACGATCGATGACATGGGGAATAAAATCAACGCACGCCAGTTGATGCAACAAGCCAATGTCCCAGTGATCCCAGGTAGTGATGGTGTGCTGTCGACTGTTGAAGAAGCACTTGAAGTAGCAGAAAAAATCGGCTATCCAGTGATGCTCAAAGCCGCCGCTGGTGGTGGTGGTAAGGGAATCCGTAAAGTTTTATCAAAAGAAGAGTTACCACAACATTTTTCATCTGCCCAACAAGAGGCAGCAGCAGCTTTTGGTAACGATGAAATGTATCTAGAAAAAATCATTTATCCCGCAAGACATATTGAAGTCCAAGTATTGGGTGACCAATTTGGGCACGTTCTGCATCTAGGCGAACGCGATTGTTCATTGCAACGGAACAACCAAAAAGTATTAGAAGAATCCCCGTCTGTGGTGATTTCTGTAGAAAAACGAAATCATTTAGGATCTGCCGCAGTACGTGCTGCAAAGGCAGTGAACTATGAAAATGCAGGGACGATCGAATTTCTGATGGATGAATCCGGTGAATTTTATTTCATGGAAATGAATACCCGCATCCAAGTCGAACATCCAGTAACTGAAATGGTCACAAATATCGATTTAGTCAAAAAACAAATCGAGATTGCGGCTGGACGTCCATTAGAGATCCAACAAGAAGAGATCGTTTTTCAAGGACATGCCATCGAATGCCGGATCAATGCAGAAAATCCAGCGTTCCATTTCGCTCCTTCACCAGGGAAAATCAATGATCTATTACTGCCAGCTGGCGGTATGGGCTTACGGGTAGACAGCGCAGTTTATTCAGGCTACACGATCCCTCCTTATTACGATTCGATGATTGCTAAAGTCATCGTACATGGCGACACACGTTTTGATGCGTTGATGAAAATGCAACGAGCGTTGAGCGAGATCGTGACCGATGGGGTGATCACGAATGCCGAGTTCCAAATGGATCTGATCAGTCATCCAGCAGTGATTGCCGGAGATTACAGTACCGCATTCTTACAAGAAGAATTTTTACCGAATTGGATTCCCGAGACGGAGATAGGAGACGAATAAGATGGCTTTATTCAAAAAGAAAAAATACATTCGAATCAATCCTAATCGAGAAATCAAGCCAACAAATGCGCCGTCGGTCCCTGATAATATGTGGGCGAAATGTCCCAATTGTAAGCATATTATCTATACGAAAGATATTGGTGAAGAAAAAGTTTGTCCACATTGCAGTTACAATTTTAGGATCGGTGCGTGGCAACGATTAGCGCTGATCATCGATGAGAAAAGTTTAGAAGAATGGGATACGAACTTGGTCACCAAAGATCCACTTGATTTTCCTGATTATCAAAAAAAAATCAGCAAGATGCAAGAAAAGACTGGCTTACATGAAGCAGTTTTAACTGGTCAAGCGACCATCGAAGGCATTCCATTTGCTATCGGTGTCATGGACCCTAATTTTATCATGGGAAGCATGGGAACGATCGTGGGCGAAAAAATCACACGCTTATTTGAACGTGCCGCGGCGAAACAATTGCCTGTCGTATTATTTACTGCCTCTGGAGGCGCTCGTATGCAAGAAGGCATCTTTTCTCTGATGCAAATGGCCAAGATCTCAGCAGCTGTCAAACGTCACAGCAACAAGCAGCTATTTTACTTGACGGTATTGACAGATCCAACGACTGGAGGAGTCACTGCCAGCTTTGCGATGGAAGGGGATGTCATCTTAGCTGAACCACAAAGCTTGATCGGCTTTGCGGGACGCCGAGTGATCGAACAAACGATCAAACAGGAACTACCTGAAGACTTCCAAAAAGCTGAGTTTTTACTCGAGCATGGTTTTGTGGATCAAATCGTTCCAAGAAAAGAACTCAAGCAGACGATCCATCAATTACTAGAATTGCATACGCAGAAAGGATGGATCAACCATGAATAAAACAGCTCATGATATCGTCCAACTGGCACGTGCAAAAGATCGTTGGACAAGTCTTGATTTCTTTGAAACGATTTTTGAAGGCTTCCAAGAGTTTCATGGTGATCGCTTATTTGGTGATGATGAAGCTGTCGTTGGAGGAGTGGCGAAATTAGCCGGCAAACCAGTGACTGTCATTGGTATCCAAAAAGGCCGAGACTTGCAAGAAAACATTCGTCGGAATTTCGGTTCTCCTCATCCAGAAGGTTACCGTAAAGCACTACGTTTGATGAAACAAGCAGAAAAATTCAATCGTCCGGTCATTACGTTGATCAATACAGCGGGTGCCTATTGTGGGATCGGCGCAGAAGAACGTGGCGAAGGAGAAGCGATTGCCCGTAATCTGTTAGAAATGTCTGATTTGAAGGTACCGATCATCAGTATCATTATTGGTGAAGGCGGTAGTGGAGGGGCATTAGCCTTGGCGTTAGCCGATGAAGTCTGGATGTTAGAACAAACGATCTATGCAGTTTTATCACCAGAAGGATTTGCTTCGATTCTTTGGAAAGACGGCAGCCGAGCTGCTGAAGCCGCTGAATTGATGAAAGTTGCCGCTGGTGAATTATTAGAATTAGACGTCATCGATCGCGTGATTCCAGAAACATTCAACGGGGAGCCGTTAAGCAAAGAAAAAGTCGCTCGCATGATGCAAAAAGCATTGATCGAAAAACTGACCGAACTTTGCCAGAAACCCACCGAAGAATTGATCGAACAACGCTATCAACGTTTTCGTAAATATTAAGAAGATTTTTGATTTAAACTGTAGAGAATTTACTCTACAGTTTTTTCTGATTTATCATATGAAGCTATAGTAATTGGTTTATGATTTGTATATTTAACG
>NZ_JAFLWG010000013.1:0-53544 GCF_017316315.1 Enterococcus sp. DIV1298c
GTCGGTGGCTTTATCGGGCGATTATCTGGTTCTGCTAGAATCGAGGAAAGTTACCATGATGGACATGTACAAGGAAGTACAACGATCGGAACGGGTGCTTTTATAGGAATCTCTGAAGGTAATGGCACTTTAGCTATTTCAGATAGTTACAGCATTGGTTCGTCGAACGGTAATGGAGTGATCGGAAACAACCAAATGAACAATCCGGTCACACTTAGTCAACTCTATGTTGCTGGATTTACCGGTGGGCAACCGATCACATCAGCCACGGCTGGTATTACAGCGACCAATGTCTACTATGATTCAAGTACCACAAACAAATCGTCAACGACAGGAGTCGGTGAAGCGAAAACAACATTGGAATTGATTGAATCAACCACCGATGAACTAGGGTTTGGTTCTCGTTGGCGAACCGATTTTTCTGTCAGCCAACGAACGAATAAAACGTATCCATATTTGAACTGGCAAACAAACAATACGCAACCTTCGATGTTTTTGAATAGTATTAATCCTATGGTCGATCGTCCGGTGAGTGGAAACCAAGTGACTGTAACGTTAGACTTACAAACTGGCTCGCTGAAACTGTTTAATCCATATACAGCTGGCTTGGCAAGTAACGCGTCTTCAGGAGAACGAACGATCAACCGTAATGGTGCGGCACGCTTTTCAATCGGTGTCATCAATCCACAAGGTGTTGTTGGTTTTACCGCACGCCGGCTGGAATTGACGTTGACTAGAGATCCGTTAACTGGAAGTGCATCCGATCCATCTGCTGACCTAACGAACTTTATCGAAGGGGAAACAACGACGATTCAAGCCGCTGAACCAAGTCAAGGGTATCGTTTCGTTGGTTTTAGTGTCACTGGAACGGGAAGCACATTGAGTAATATCAATCAGACAAATCGCACCGCTACTTTTACAATGGGAATAGAAAATGCTACTGTCACAGCAAATTATGTGCAAACAGTCATTCGAACAGCTGCAGATCTAAGTCGATTTTTGAATAGACAAGCACCTTTTGATCGAGATGATGAAAACTATTCGATCGAGCCAGAAGATGGTGTCGCAATCGACATGGCTAATGCAGGGACCTTCCCTGGCAGACAAACCTATGGAGCAAAACTGATTGGTAATCATGCGGTGATCAGAAACTTAACATTGACTAGTGCAGAAATCGATTTAGGCTTTATCCAAGCAACAGGCACTGGTTCCTTACAGATCGAGAATCTGAGTTTTGAGAACTTGAGCGTTAGAAATACCAGATCCCAGTCATTTATGAACTATACGGCAGGATTGATCGGTCAAATCAATACAGGCGGAGTCGTTGAACTGGAAAACATCATGTTTGATCGAAGCACTAGGATTGCTTCG
This sequence comes from Enterococcus sp. DIV1298c, assembly GCF_017316315.1. Classification (NCBI taxonomy): domain Bacteria; kingdom Bacillati; phylum Bacillota; class Bacilli; order Lactobacillales; family Enterococcaceae; genus Enterococcus; species Enterococcus sp. DIV1298c. The sequence goes on from NZ_JAFLWG010000013.1 coordinate 1,372, forward strand.
AACCAATCAAATGGTAGTGGCTCTCTTGTTGGAAATAATAATGGTCGTTTGACGATTAGGAATAGCCTACTGTCAAACTCTGTTCATACGCACACCTCAAATGGTCTGCTAGGTGGTTTAGTGGGTCGTACGACAGGAACGACTACGATCGAGCGAACCACTTCAAGAGTACGCTTTACTGGTGATAATAATTATAGTCTAAACTTAGGTGGATTGATCGGAGAAGCATCGGGTACCATTACGATCAGTGATACTCAAAGCGAGGCGCAATCAACGGTTGCTTCTGCATCCTCTACTTATCGTGGTGGGATGATTGGCCTTACTGGAGGGAATGCCCGAGTAGTGATTGAAAGAAGTATAAATTCTAGTGATATCCGAAGTGCAAACAGTTTTGCAGGTGGTTTTGTAGGTCGTGCATCAGGAAACGTGACGATCAATGAGAGTTATCACAATGGGTATATGTTAGGAAGTGTGACAGATGGTTCTGGTGGCTTGATTGGTAGGCTTGAAGGAAATGGACAATTGAGTGTCAATGATAGTTATAGCGTTGGTTCAACGAATGGCAATGGAGTAATCGGAGTGGTTGCTTCAGCAGCGACAGTGCAATTAAATAATTTCTTTGTTGCTGGATTTACAGGAGGGCAACCAATCACGAATACAACAACAGGAATTACAGCCAACAATGTCTATTTTGATACAACAACTACAAGAAAAACTTCAACGACAGGTGTCGGCGAGGCACGACTGACGACTGGTTTGATCGATGCGACAATCAGTGAGCTTGGATTTGGCGAAAAGTGGTTGACAGGCTTTGCTTTGGGGAGCAGTGCGAATCGAACCTACCCATATTTGAAATGGCAAACGAATGACGTGCAACCTTCTGAATTTTTACACTCGATCCAACCAGAAGTCGATCGAGCGGTATCAACAAATCAAGTAACAACGACATTGGATCTAGCAGGTCAATCGATGCGCTTATTTAATCCATACCAAGCAGATTTGCCTGGAAATGCTGCATCAGGAACGATCCAGATCAATCGTAACAATGCAACACGCTTTTCAATCGGGGTCATCAATGGACAAGGCGTTATTGGCTTTACGGGGATTGGAAATTACACTGATATCCAACCAGTCAGTCAAGTATTGAACTATGGGTACGAAGAGAAAGATTATGACGCAAAAGATTTCGTGGCTGTGTATAAAGATCATAGCGAAACAGATGATTACGAAGCACGCTTTGTAAGCTTCCCTGATTCATTAAATGGAAATTCAGCACGTGTAGAGGTGTCGAAAAACGGGACAATATTAGCAACGCTTAACGTGCCAGTTACGTATCAGTTCGGCCATTCGTTGAATGTACGAGGAATCAGTTTCCAAGGAACTGATATACGGGCAGCAACGTTAAGTTTGAATAGCGATCAAACAGAAATTGTTGCGACGTATAATAGTTTGATATCTGGCGTTTCCATTCATTCGTATTTTGGGAATGAAATGTACTATCAAATCATGCACTATAACTCAGGAACTATCGCTAATGGCCCGTTGAATGAGCAAACATCAAATGTTACTTTTTCTGCTAATGGAAGTGATAGAGTGGGTATCATGGATAGTTTTGGTTCAAATCGAAGAATCTCTGTTGCGAAAGGCGAAATTGTAGAAATATACCATAGAGAAGCTAGCGCTCGATTAGATAACTTTCAAAATAATGTCGCTCAGTCTAGATCGACGGAGCGAAGAAGTCGTTACCAAATCACTGCGAACGGATTTGAACAGTTAACCATTGATCGCTTAAATCCACGAGAACAAAAAACCGTTTTAGGGATGACTCAAGAAGATTTAGATCGACAAATCAGTCGATATTTAGATATCAGTCAATATCCTACATTGAAAATCGAGGGCTTCAGTCAATACCCTGATACTTCTATGGAAGGGAATACGAGCGGGAAAATCGTTGTCAGTGAAGAACTAGTGAATGGTCAAACTGTTACATGGGAATATACTGTTCCTTTTGTTGTAGAAAGTGATCCGGCGATCCATGTGACGTTACCAGTTAAAATGATCTTTGATGTGATTGAAGAGGAAGTGATAAGCCCGGATTACCAAGTAATCAATCACTCGACAACAACAAATCTATCCGTAGCATTCCATACAAAAGAGGATGTGGAATTAGCAAGTACATCGAACGTCGTCTTTTTAGAAGAACCCGAGCATGGGGTGCAAGGGGAAGAAGCGATGCTTTTATACTTGCAACGTCTAGGAGAGCCAGTGTCTGATAAACCTTTAGTGGGACGATCAAGCACCTTTACGGGCGCGCGATGGACTGAGGTCATTCAACCCGATTCTCAAATGGCGCTAGGATTTACAGGAACCTATTTCGGTGATGTAACAGTGAGTAACAAAGTCTCGGGCAATTTAAGTTTACACTTTGCAGCGATGACAAATTGAACAAATCAAGAAGGTGAACATCATAACGCAAGAAACACCAACAGCAATTGAAAAAAATGAACAAAAAAAGAAAAAACGATTACTTGTATTAGTTTTATTATTGCTTGCGTTAGTTGCGATTGGTTGGTATTGGTACACCAATAACCAACCAACGCAGATTTTGTCAGATGGTTTTCCGGAGATCAAAAATGCGGAAAAGATGACAGGCGAACAATTGAAGAAATATGCCAATCAAGCAGTCGATGAAAGTAATGTGACGATCAATGTTTATCCAGAAGTCAACATCAATGCCGATGGGAAGACGGGAAATATCTGGATCCAAAATTTACCGACCAATCGTTATGGGCAACAAGCGATATTGTCCGTGAAAGATTCTCAAGAAAAATTGTATGAAACAGGTTTATTAGAACCTGGATATGAAGTAACCGAATTGACCTTGACAAAAAACCTGTCGAGTGGGGAATATCCAGGGGTAGTAGAATTAGAATTTTATGATTTAGACAATAAAAAACTGATGGGAAAAACAACCGTTGACGTCATGATCCATGTCAATGAGTAAAAAAGAAATAAGGCAGTCATGCTTTAGAATAAAATTATAGAAGAAAAGGGAGAAAATTGATGAAATTAAAGAATATTTTAGCAACAGGATTTATTTGTGGTACGGTATTGGCAGCAGGTGCAAGTGTTCAAGCGGATATTATTACCGATGGCGACAATCAAACAATCGATAACTCATTGGGTGGGTCGATCGATACTACAGCAGATGTGGAAATCGATGGAACATTAGGATTTGATAACACAGATCCAGGAGCACCAGAACCAGGAAACCCAGACAAATGGCTAAATGTGACTTTGCCTTTAAAAGCTGTCTTCTTCACTGAACCAGAAGACTATACTTCCATCCAAGGTGGAGAGCATACGATCACAAATAATTCAGCACGTCCAGTACAGATCAGTGTAGGAAATTATACCGTGTCTTCTGGGGATATCTCAGCAATCGATGAGTTGTCATTAGTTGGAAGTTTAGGAAGTACGAATCTTTTGATTGAAAATGGATCCGTAAATTCAAACTTATCAGGAAACTTAATGACTTTAGCCTCTCCGAATGCACGTCCAGGTGATTTGCAAGGAGATAGTACAGCGACATTTACTTTTAATGGAATTGTTGGTGATACGTTGAATTTCCCAGAAGATAAGGGGTCGATCTCGATTGCAAGTACGTTGACATTGAATATTGAAGCACTAGATGAAGCTGGAGATCCTTATCCATAGTTCGAATCGTGAGGTGATTGGATGAAACATAAAAAACAAACAATTCTTTGTTTGTTCATGGTTTTGGGACTATTGATTCTTGGGTTACCAGAAAATCATATAGAAGCGAGCGCCAATACGATAGAAGTCATCGGCGAACTAGAGTTGAACGCAACAGATGAATCAACTAATAAGCAGGAAGCAACCCCGACAAATCCGAAACCCAGTGATCCAAAAGAATCAGTCACACCCAGTACACCACCTAAAGATAGCGCTCTACCACCATTGGGAGAACAAATGCAAGTACTGTACGTTTTAACAGGTGTGATCGTGGTTTTGATCGTGATCATCATGTATCAAATCGTACGTGAGAAACGGCGAAATCCTAAAAAGATGAGTCGGGTTATTGTGAAATAATATTCATTTAGAGAAGAAAGTCACAGATCAAATGATCTCTGGCTTTTTTCTTTAGGTTTGAAACTGCATAAAATCATCTAAGAACATAATTTTCAAAAATAAAAATGTTTTGTTAAAAAAATCACTTGACTTGGAGTTTGCTTCAAGGTGTATGATAAAGCAGAAATAAAGGAGGTTAGTCTATGTTATTAGAACAAATCAAGGGTCCACAGGATCTAAAACAATTGACAAAAGAAGAGCTACAACAAGTAGTTGAAGAAGCACGTACCGCATTATTAGAAAAAATCAGCCAGTATGGTGGGCATAATGGACCGAATTTAGGGGTCGTTGAAATGACCGTAGCACTTCATTATGTGTTTGATTCTCCGAAAGATCAATTCGTATTTGATGTCTCACATCAGACCTATGTGCATAAAATGTTGACTGGAAGAGCGCAAGCGTTTTTGGCTCAAGCGCATTATAACGAAGTTTCTGGTTATACGAACCCGTTAGAAAGTGAACATGATCTGTTTACGATCGGACACACATCAACTTCATTGTCTCTAGCCAATGGGTTAGCAAAGGCACGAGATTTGAAAAAAGAAACGTCGAATGTCATTGCAGTGATCGGTGATGGTTCTTTGTCAGGTGGCTTAGCCTACGAGGGCTTGAATAATATTTCTGAACTTGGTACGAATACGATCGTCATTGTCAATGACAATGATCAGTCGATTGCGGAAAATCATGGAGGACTCTATAAAAATCTTAAAGAGTTAAGAGAAACGAATGGTCAGGCAACGAACAATTTCTTTCAATCTTTAGGACTTGATTATCGTTATTTAGAAGCAGGAAATGATTTAACTGCTTTGATCGAGTTGTTTGAAGAAGTGAAGGATCAAAAAGAACCGATCGTACTTCATATCCACACGACCAAAGGTAAAGGTTTTTCTTATGCAGAAGCAAATCGAGAAAAGTTTCATGCGGGTGGTCCGTTCAGCTTAGAAACAGGGGAATACTTAAGATCTTCTAAACCGACAGAAACGTACAGCAGTTTGACGACCGATTTCTTATTACAAAAAATGAACGAAGATCCAACAGTCGTGGCTGTGAATGCAGGGACACCGATGATTTTATTTTCACCGGAACAACGTCAACAAGTGGGTAGTCAATTTGTGGATGTAGGGATTGCTGAAGAGCATGCGGCGACGATGACAGCAGGGCTTGCTAAAGGTGGCGTAAAACCTGTATGGGCGGTCCATTCACCGTTTTTACAAAGAAGTTACGATCAAATTTCACATGATTTAGCGTTGAATCGTTTATCAGGAACGATTTTAGTGACGCTTGCTTCAGTTAATGGCATGAATGATGAAAGTCATTTAGGGATTTTTGATATTCCATTTTTAACTCACATCCCAAATCTGGTATACTTAGCGCCAACTACTAAAGAAGAGTACTTAGCGATGCTTGAATGGTCGATCGATCAAACGGATCAATTGGTTGCGATCCGAGTGCCAGTTGGACCAGTGACATCAACTGGTGAAGTGGATCAAACAGATTACAGTCAGTTATATAAGAACAAAGTCATGCAAAAAGGTGAAAAAGTGGCAATCTTAGGTCTGGGTAATTTTTACGGCTTAGCTGAAGAAGTTGCGACTGAACTAAAAGAACGCCAACTGACAGCCACAGTGATCAATCCAGCATTCATTTCCGGTTTAGATACTGAATTGCTTGATGAACTGAAAGAAACGCATCAGTTGATCGTCACACTAGAAGACGGTATTTTGGAAGGTGGATATGGCCAAATGGTCGCTGGCTATTTAGGCAATGAAGCGATCCATGTACAAACTTATGGGCTAGATAAAGCTTTCCACGACCGCTATGAGGTAGCGGCACTCTTAGCAGAAAATGGCTTGACGGTGGAAAATATTGTGAAAAACATCGAACAGACACTTACAGAAGCATAAGAGTCAGTGCATTGTGGAAGCAAGAGGTGTCACAGCCAGTTAGCTGAAGCGCATCTATCTGATTGACCTCAACTTTACAGGAAGTTGACAAACAGAATAAGAAAATTAGTTCTAAAATAAAAAATGGTTTGGTTTCAATGCTGAAAATGACGCATTGGATACCAAGCCACTGTTTTTTTGTAGACATACTTATCTGAAAACCATTAGAAAATTTACATAAAAAATATATATTCCTACAAATAATTTACTTAAAGTTAATCGGAAGTAAAAAATGGTTTTCTACAATTAGCAGTATAGAAAGAACGAAGGAGTGAAAGCATGTTAAAACTAGATGGTATTAGTAAAACTTTTAATCATCATGAGGTTTTAAAAGAAATCAATGTATCGATCGATAAAGGAGAGATCGTTTCGATACTCGGTGCTTCAGGTTCAGGAAAAACGACATTACTGAATATCATCTTAGGATTGGAGCAACCAACGAATGGTCAACTACTTTATGATGGCGAGGATATTACGAAACACGCCATGGAGAAACGACCATTTAATATTGTTTTTCAAGACTATGCTTTATTTCCTAATTTAAGTGCGTATGAAAACTTAGTTTATGGTTTGCGAAAACAAAAAAATCTCACTTCTAAAGAAGAATTACAAGAATTGATCGATCTATTAGATTTGAACGATCATTTAGATAAACGAATCCACCAACTATCAGGCGGGCAAAAACAACGAGTAGCATTAGGACGCACATTGGTGATGAAACCCCAAGTCTTATTGTTGGATGAGCCTTTGAGTGCCTTGGATGGTGTCATCAAAGAGTCGATCAAAGAGCGCATCCAAACGATTGCCAAAAAACTGAATTTAACGACGATCATCGTGACACATGATCCGGAAGAAGCGTTGACCCTTTCTGATAAGATCATGGTGCTAAAAGATGGGCGGATCGCACAATACAGTACGCCAAAAGAAATCGTCACGAATACTGTCGAGCCTTTTGTACAGGCATTTATCGTTGATCAATTAAAAATCAAACGTAGAAATATTGAACGGATCTTTACGCAAGCAACAGGAGTCCTTCAAGAAAAAGTGGTTTATTTCTCATGAGTAGGTTGAAAGTAGAAAAGTTATTACCTCCGCTTATCTTGTTTAGTTTTGCGCTGATGTTGTTCTATCCCTTAGTAAACGTGATAAAAGAGGCATTAAGTGTAGATGGACGATTTTCTTTTGAACTGATTCAAGAACTCGCAAAAGATTACGGTTGGTTGGATGCGCTAAGCAACAGCCTGATCGTTGGCGGTATCACGGCACTTTTGGCAACGCTTCTTGGTTTTGTGTTTGCTTATGGCATGCACTTTACCAATTTGCCAAAGGGATTTAAGTGGATCATCGAGAAATGTTTCTTCCTGCCAATGTTGTTGCCAACGATCACTTACGGGTTTGTCTTGATCTATTCTTTTGGTCGTCAAGGCTTATGGACGCGTCTGTTCGGTCATGAATTATTTTCGATCTATGGGAAATCAGGTGTGGTCTTAGGGTTATTGATCTATACGATCCCAGTGACTTTCTTATTGATGAACGATGCGATGAACTATTTGGATAAACGCTATTTGACAGTATCAAGATTGATGGGTGACGGTATTTTGAGAGGGCTGAGGATCACGATCCTGCAGCCATTAAGCAAAACATTTGGCGTTGCCTTCGTCCAAGCATTTTTCATGAGTTTTACTGATTTTGGTATTCCTGTAGCGGTAGGCGGTCGAGAAACATTTATCACGACCTTACTGTATGAGTATTTTATGGGGTCGATCCCAGATTTTAATCGCGGGGCAGTCATTGCGTTGATCATGTTGGTTCCTTCGATCATCAGTATTTTGTTTTTACGCAAGATCCAAAAAAACGACCATACGTCACCTGGTACAAGCACATCTATAAAGAGCAACCGTATCAGAGACTGCCTCTTTAGCATAGGTATGACGATTGGTGGATTATTCATTGTAGGTGTATTTCTAGTAATGTTCCTCATTCCGTTTGTGGAAGGTTGGCCGTTTGATTTGACGTTTACAACCCGCCATATCGAAGCGTTTATGCAAACGTCTGATTTGCGTCGGACGCTGAATACGGGTCTTATCGTGGCATTTTGGACAGCTTTAGTGGGGACGGTCATTGCCTATCTAGCAGCAGTTTTCACCGCACGTTCTGTGAAACAGAGCATGATACTCAAAATGATCGACAGCTTAGCTTCAGTCACTAATTCGATTCCAGGAATGGTCTTAGGGATCGCTTATTTACTGGTTTTTAGTGGCACGACTCTGCAAAGTACAATCAGTATTTTAGTGATTGCAAACATGATCCATTATTTTGCAACACCTTACCAGTTAGCAAAAAGTGCCTTGTTGAAGATGAATCCAAATTGGGAAAATACGGCGAAGATGATGGGCGATAGTTGGTTCGAAACGTTGGTTCGGATCATTCTGCCAAATTCAAAGCGAACCATTGTGGAAATGGCTTGTTACTATTTTACCAATTCGATGGTGACGATCAGTGCGGTCGTTTTTCTGACAAGTGCGCGAACGATGGTCATTACGACAAAAATCAAAGAATTGCAACATTTCGGGCGATTTACTGAAATCTTTATCCTTTCCATTTTATTGTTGCTCGTTAATTTAACCGCAAGAATCCTTGCGCAATCAATCATGAGGAGAGTTGAAGCAAATGAAAAAATTAGTAAGAAAAGGTTTGATTTATCTGTCATTCGTCAGCGCTTTGGGAATTCTAGGGGCGTGTAGCACGTCAAATGCAAGCGAAAATGCGGATGGTGAAGACAAAGTCATCATTTACACCAATGCAGATGAGGAACCTGTGCAAATCATCAAAGAAGTCCTTGATGCGAATGGTTTTGAGAATCAATACTTGTTGCAATCTTTTGGTACTTCTGAATTGAGCGGCAAACTTTGGGCAGAAGGGACAGATATCGAAGCGGACTTAGTCACGATGAGTACGTTTTATCTAGACGGTGTTCAAGAAAATGATCCTGTCTTCAAAGAACTATCACTAGACATGCAACCAATCGATGATCTACCGAATTATCAAGCGCCGATGACAACACAAGAAGGTGTCATTTTCTATAACACGCAAGTCTTAGAAGAAGCGGATTTACCTGTACCGACGAGTTTAGCCGATCTAGCTGATCCTATCTATGAAGGACAACTGTCGATTTCTGATATCAACCATTCTTCCACTGCTTGGTTGTTGTTCCAAGGATTGATCGATGAATATGGTGAGACTGAAGCACAATCGATTTTAGCTGATATCTATGACAATGCGGGCGATCATATCGAAGCTTCTGGTTCAGGGCCGTTGAAAAAAGTTCGCGTTGGTGAAGTGGCATTAGGTTTTGGGTTACGCCACCAAGCAATCAAGGATAAAAAAGAAGGCTTGCCGATCGATTTTGTAGAACCTAGTGAAGGCACGTATGCGTTGACAGAATCACTTGCGGTGATCGACAAAGGAGAAGATACGAATCCTTTAGCAGAAGAGATGTTGAATGTGATCCTTAAAGAAGGACGCGCCGATCTATTGCAATTTTATCCAAGCAAACTGTATGAAACAGATGATTTAACAGGTGTTGAAACTGCGAAGAATCAAAAAGTCTTCCCAGAAGCATTAACACCAGATCTATTGAAAAAACACGCAAGTCTAGTTGAATAGGAGAAAGAAAAATGAGTGGGAAAACAAAGGTAATCGAACATTATGAGCAAGAAATGAATCACAATAAAATCAATTATAAACTATTGACGCCTGGGCCATTGACTACGAGCCGTACGGTGAAAGAAGCAATGCTTGTCGATCATTGTACCTGGGATGATGATTTTAAGGTGATCACGCAAGCAATCCGTCAGCGGTTGCTCGATCTTGCTGGAGTTTCCAATGAATCGTACACAGCTGTCTTGATGCAAGGGAGCGGCAGTTTTGCGGTGGAATCTGTCTTAAGTTCGGTAGTTACACCAGCTGATCGCTTATTGATCTGTACAAATGGGGCGTATGGTCAGCGAATGGTTCAGATGGCTGAATATCATGGCATTGATCATGTGGTTTATCAAGTTGCTGAAAATGAAACCCCACAAGCAGAAAAAATCGAAGAGCTCTTAACAGTGCATCCCGATATCACAGCACTGGCGATGATCCATAGTGAAACGACTTCTGGTATTTTGAATCCTCTACCTGAGATTGCGGAACTGACAAGAAAACATGACTTGTGTTTTATCGTCGATGCAATGTCAAGTTTCGGTGGTATCCCCATTCCTGTTGGCGAGTTAGGAATTGATTTCCTTGTTTCAAGTGCCAATAAATGTATCCAAGGAGTACCTGGGTTTGGTTTTGTGATCTGTCAAAAAGATTTGTTGAAAAAAAGTGCTGGTCAAGCACGTACGTTGAGCATGGATCTTTATGACCAATTTCGGGTAATGGACGTGGACGGCAAGTGGCGTTTCACTTCACCAACGCATACGGTATTAGCATTTTGGCAAGCCTTGGAAGAGTTAGCAGAAGAAGGTGGGATCGTTGCTCGTTACCAACGTTACCATGCGAATAATGAGCGTTTACGTGAACGAATGGCGGAAATCGGCTTTGAAGCCTATGTCAGTGACAATCAAGGTCCTTTCATCACATCATTCAAATATCCAGAAACTAGTGATTTTGAATTTCAAGCATTTTATGACTATTTAAAAACGCATGGCTACGCGATTTATCCTGGAAAAATCAGTGATACAGATTGTTTCCGCATTGGGAATATTGGTGAAATCTATTTGGAAGATATCGAAAAAGTAGCTGGTTTGATCCAGCAATATATGGAGGAACTGAAGAATGATTAAAGTCGTCATTTTAGATTGGGCAGGAACAGCGGTTGATTTTGGGTGTATGGCACCGGTGGCTGCGTTTAGAGAAGCGTTTGAGCGTCAAGGGATCACTGTGACGGAGCAAGAAATCAGAGAACCGATGGGAATGAAAAAAATCGAGCATATCAAGAGGATGCTAGAGATGCCACGGATTGCTGAGAGTTGGTTAGAGACTCATGGACAGGCGCCTACAACAGCAGATATCGAGGCGATCTATGCCACATTTGAAGAAGTCCTGTTCCAACAATTAGCGAACCATGCAGAAGTGAAACCGGGCGTTTTGGACACTGTTGCTGTTTTGCGAAACCGAGGAATCAAAATCGGAAGTACAACAGGATATACAAGTGAAATGATGGAAATCGTCGTTGCAGAAGCAAACGCACAAGGGTATCAACCGGATCACATCGTCACGCCTGATGAGGTAGACGGAAAAGGTCGTCCTGCGCCGGAAATGTTACTCACAAACTTGGCTTATTTCAAACAGGAAAATAACCAAGAAGTACTAAAACTAGGAGATACGATCTCCGATATTTTAGAAGGGAAAAATGCCGGAGTGATTTCTGTTGGCGTGATTGAAGGTAGTTCGCAAGCGGGTTATTCATTTGACGCCTATCAGCAATTATCGGAAGCAGAAAAAGAAGCGCTATTCAAACGAGTGCGCCGAGAATATTTGGAAGCCGGCGCAGACTATGTGATCGATCAGTTTTCTGAGCTATCTGCACTGATTGAAACAATAGAAGCCCAACAAGTCGTTACTAGTTGAATCTAAATAGGGAAAAGGAAGACTATTTTGGTCTTTCTTTTTTTGCGAAAAATAATGCAAAATATTGCAAAAAAAGTGCAATATAGCGTATCTTAGGTTCAAAGGGGGAGAATTAGATGTTAAAAGCAGAGCGTTTGCAACGGATCAAAGAAATCATTGACCAAGAAAAAAGTGCCTCGATCGAAGATTTGGCGGATGAGTTAGCTGTCTCCAGAGATACGATTCGGCGCGACTTGATCCAGTTAGAAAAACAGCAGCAGATCAAACGAACGCATGGTGGTGCTCTAGCCCTCCAAAAAGAAGCAACGATCTTTGATTATGAACAGCGGGCAACGATTCTCAGTGACATAAAAAAGCGAATGGCTGAGAAGGCGCGCCAACTAATGAAAGAGCCATCATCGATCATCTTTGATTCCTCAACTACCGTGGAAGCAGTGATCAGACAGTTACCGGATAAAAGGCTACAAGCAGTCACTAATTCATTATCCCATGCTTTATTATTGGCGAACTATTCGGAAACAGCGATTTCTTTATTGCCGGGCAGCCTTCATAAAGCCCAGTTGTTTTTATATGGCACAGAAACTATTGAACAGTTGAAAAATTACCAGACAGATTATACATTACTTGGTGTGTTTGCTTTATCAAGTGATGGGTTGTTTATCCACACGGAAGAAGAAGGGCGTGTGAAACGTCAGATGATCCAACAAGGCCGCACAGTGATTGCGCTGGCTGACCATACGAAACTTGATAAGACCGGTTTTTATAAAATTTGTGACCTGTCAGCGATCGATTATTTGATTACAGATCAAAAGCCTTCGAACGAGTTAATCAAAGCATTGACTGAAAACCATGTACAACTCATAGAAACGAGGAATGATAAATGAAAAAAGAAAATATTCAATTAACGACTTTACCAAAACCAACGATTTTTCCAGATGTTGCTCCCGTGTTTTTAACTGATGCAACGATTACAGAACGAGTCAACAAAACGATCGAACGAATGCGAGTAGAAGCAATCGACCTGTTGGTGATTTACGCAGACAAAGAGCATGGGAGTAATTTTGAGTATTTTACTGGATTTATCCCTCGGTTTGAAGAAGGCTTGTTGCTGTTGGACCAAACAGGGAAATGCACGATGATTCTCGGAAATGAGAACTTGAAAATGAATGCGCATGCGCGGATCACCGCCGATTTGATCCACTATCCAGCGTTCTCATTGCCAAATCAACCAATGACGAATGAACAAGACTTATCAGCTATCTTTACTTCTTTGAACGTAGCAGATAATAAGAAAATCGGCTTAGTCGGTTGGAAGCTTTTTACATCCACATTACAAGATAATTCCCAAATCTTCGATGTGCCATATTTTATTGTTGAGGCGTTAAAACAAGCACTCCCTAAAGAAACTTCTTTAGTCAATGGAACACATGTGCTGATTGGTGAAAATGGGTCACGCGTCACGAACAATGCCAATGAACTGGCACACTACGAATATGGTGCAAATCTGGCCTCTTCCTGTATGTTGCGTGCGTTGGATGCAATCGAACCTGAGGTGAAAGAGTCAGAAATCGGACAGTTATTGAATGCTCAAGGACAAGCCAACACAGTGATCACCATCGCAGCGACTGGTCGTCGTTTTGAACATGCGAATCTCTATCCGACAGCAAAACCGATCCAACTAGGCGATCCCATGTCATTGACGACAGGTTTCAAAGGTGGTTTATCCAGTCGTACGGGATTTGTGATCGCAGAAGAAAGTCAGTTACCAGTAGAACAATCTGACTATCTCGATCGCGTGGCAAAGCCTTACTATGCAGCGATGGTCAGTTGGTTGGAAGCAATCCAAATCGGGATGCGGGGGTCTGAGTTGTACGAGTTGATTGAAGCCGTTTTACCACAAGCACAATATCACTGGCATTTGAACCCAGGGCATTTGACAGCGGATGAAGAATGGCTAGCTTCGCCAATCTATTCGGGATCAAACGAAATCGTCCAAAGTGGCATGATCTTTCAATTAGATATCATTCCTTCGGTAGCTGGTTATACTGGTGTAAGTGCGGAAGAATGTATCGCCGTTGCGGATGAACGGTTGCGAAATGAATTAGCTGAGCAGTATCCGGACATGTGGGAGCGCATCATCACACGTAAACAGTATTTAGCCGAAGTGCTGCATATCCAACTAAATGAAGAACTGCTTCCTTTATCAAATACAGTCGGGTATCTACGACCATTCTTTTTAGCAAAAGAAAAAGCGCTTTGTATAAATAAAACGAAATAGACAGCCATCACCTTTCTCGAAAAAGGAGCAATCCTATCGAGAGAGGTGACTTTTTATTTTGTTATTTAAGGTCGTATAAAATGATTGTGTATTCATTTGAGTGAATTTTCATTCGTTTTTTTATTGACAGAAGAATGCTAGTAGCGTATATTGATTTTTGTAAATCGTAATCATTACTATTTAGGTGGTGTCAGTAGGTCGAATCGAAAGTTGAAATCGGACGTTGATTGAATCGTCAAATCAAGTAAAAGAAAGAAGGAAAAAAGATGCGCCAGAATATTACATTAGAATGCAAGGAAACCGGTGAGCGGATTTATTTGACTAGCAAGAATAAAAGAAATACGCCAGAACGTTTAGCTTTGAAAAAATATTCCCCTAAATTAAGGAAAAAAATGCTATTCACAGAAATAAAATAAGTCAATTGAAGAGGTGGGGTAAAAATGGAGAAACAAGATCTTTCAAGTGCATACCGCCGATTGAAAAGCCCGAATATCAAAACGCGAAAACGCGCACTTAAAATCATCCAACAATCTAAAAGGATGAAAAATAAATAAATAAAAGCCCTCTTTTTTGTTCTATAACAATCATAAAAAATATGCTATACTGTTCAAAAAAATAAAGGGGGCGGAACCAATCGATATCAAGTACTCACATGCAACGATCGATGATCTGCCGCGCATTGTTGAAATCTATAATCAATCGATTGCATCTAAACAATCGACGGGAGACCTAGAGCCAATCACCGTTGAATCGAGAATCCCCTGGTTTGAAGCACATCACGCCGATTCACGACCATTATGGGTGATGACTCATGACGATCATATCGTTGGTTGGATCGGTCTCAGTGAATTTTATGGTCGACCCGCTTATCATCGGACAGCTGAGATCAGTATTTACCTCGATCCAGTCACGCGTGGTCAACATTTAGGACAAGACGCGCTCGCTTTTGTTGAAACGCAATTGGAACGTCTTAAGATCCGTACGCTCGTTGCCCTTGTGTTTGATGTAAATCAAGCAAGCAAAAAACTATTTCTTAAAAATGGCTATGAGCTTTGGGGACACTTACCGCAAATTGCCGATATGGGTGATCACGAAATCGGCTTAGTCATTTTAGGAAAAACTTATCTGAATCAATAAAAAAAGACGTACATTTTGTCTAAGTGACAAAAATGTATGTCTTTTTTTGAACTTCTCACTACACAAAAGCAACTATTAGTGCTAAACTAATAAATGAAACAGGTTCGTAAAACTGTATTAATATAATTTCTATTTATTATGTAATAATCATGTAAATAGCTTTGAAAAGGAAGATGTATTGTGGACAATAAAGAAAAACAAGGTTATTCAACTGTAGTAGAAAGTTTGATCAATCATCAAGTTGATTACGTATTTGGTATTCCAGGAGCAAAAATCGACGGCGTATTCAATGAATTAGAAGATCATGGTCCAGAACTGATCGTGACTCGTCATGAGCAAAATGCCGCATTCATGGCGCAAGCAATCGGTCGCATTACTGGAGAACCAGGTGTCGTGATTGCAACAAGTGGGCCAGGAGCAAGTAACTTAGCGACAGGCTTAGTCACGGCAACAGCAGAAGGTGACCCTGTATTGGCAATTGCGGGACAAGTTAAACGCAGCGATTTATTAAAACTAACACATCAAAGCATGAACAATGCAGCATTATTTGAACCAATCACGAAATATAGTGCCGAGATCCAAGATCCTGAAACGATTTCAGAGATCATTGCTAATGCTTACAGAATGGCAAAAAGCTCGAAAAAAGGGGCAAGTTTTATCAGTATCCCTCAGGATGTGGTGGATGCACCAGTCAAAAGCGACGTGATCAAGCCATTACAAGACCCTAAACTAGGTTCGGCTTCTGCTGAAAATATTGATTACTTGGTCGAACGCATTCGTGAAGCGAAGTTACCAGTATTATTAGTAGGGATGCGTGGCTCAAGCAAAGAGGAAACAGCAGCGATTCGCCAACTTGTTGAAAAAACTGGATTACCTGTCGTAGAAACCTTCCAAGCGGCTGGCGTGATCTCTCGGCAACTCGAAGAACACTTTTTTGGCAGAGTCGGACTATTCCGCAACCAACCAGGAGATATGCTGTTGAAACGTAGCGATTTAGTGATTGCGATTGGCTATGATCCAATTGAATATGAAGCTAGAAACTGGAATGCAGAAAAAGATGCCCGAATCATCGTTATCGACGAAACGCCAGCTGAAATCGATAGTTACATGCAACCTGAACGAGAATTGATCGGTGATATTTCTGCCACATTAGATTTACTATCTGAATCATTAGAAGAAACACAAGTCTCTGAAGATGCACAAGAGTATTTGAATACCTTGCAAGAGAAATTAAAAGCAAGAGATATCTGTGAAACAAGCAGTGAAGATGGTATCTTGCATCCCTTAGAAGTGATCAATACACTACAATCCAAAGTAACAGATGACATGACCGTAACAGTTGATGTGGGCAGCCACTATATTTGGATGGCTCGTCATTTTAGAAGTTATGAAGCCCGTCATTTACTATTTAGTAATGGGATGCAAACGTTAGGTGTCGCACTTCCTTGGGCAATTTCTGCGGCGTTGGTTCGACCAAATACACAAGTCATTTCTGTCTCAGGAGACGGCGGATTCTTATTTTCTGCACAAGATTTAGAAACAGCTGTACGTAAAAAATTGAATATCGTTCATTTGATTTGGAATGATGGTCGCTATAATATGGTTGAATTTCAAGAAATCATGAAATACAAACGTGCATCAGGTGTTGATTTTGGCCCCGTTGATTTTGTTCAATATGCAGAAGCTTTTGGTGCTAAAGGGTTACGAGTTAGAAACGCCGAAGAATTGGCAGCCGCTTTAGAAGAAGGCTTTGCAACAGAAGGACCAGTCATCATCGATATCCCAATCGATTATCGAGACAATGAAAAACTAGGCGAAACAATCTTACCAGACCAATTTTATTAAGGGGATGCTCGTATGACAGAGAAAATATTATACCAACATGGCACACTAGGTGCGCTGATGGCGGGGTTGATGGATGGCACTACGTCGATAGCAGAAATCTTAAAACATGGCACACTAGGATTGGGAACATTACACGGCTTGGATGGGGAGGTCATCTTTTTAGATGGTAAAGCTTATCAAGGAAGGTCTGATGGCGCATTGATCCATTTGTCTGGAGAAGAGTCTACTCCTTATGCGGCAATCACCCCATTTTCAGCTGACCGTTCATTTTCAGTCCAACACTTAGCGAGCCAAACATTGAAAGAAGAGATCCTCAAAGAAGAAGGCGGAAAAAATCTCTTTTTTGCGGTCAAGATCAGTGGTTTATTTAAAAACATGCATATCCGGATCATGCCAAAACAAGAAAAACCGTATCGACGCTTAGCGAAGATCTCAGAATCGCAACCTGAATTCCAGCAATCGGATGTGCAAGGAACGATCGTCGGTTTTTACACGCCTGAACTATTTCAAGGGGTAGCAGCAGCCGGTTTCCATCTACATTTTATTGACGAGGAAAAAACATTTGGAGGACACATCCTTGATTTTGAGATTTCGGAAGGAACAGTTGAAATCAGTCAAATGGATGCGTTGATCCAACATTTTCCAACGAACGATCCAACGTTTATCCAAACGGAAATCGACTATGCGGATCTAGCGGCTGAAATCGAGCAAGCAGAATGATCCGAATTGGTACGAACGAGAAATAAATCATAGCATTGCTCCTTGAATTACGCTATAATTTTGGGAATAGAAGGAGTGATGTTGGATGTTATGGACAGAAAAAGAAAAACGAGATGCTTATGAAATTTTGCTGCTTCAACAAAAAGGTCTTTTAGAAGCGGAAGATAACTGGTTAGCCAATCTAGCTAACTCTTCTGCGCTATTGAATGAAACATTACCTCAAACAGTCTTTGCAGGCTATTATTTATACGATGGACAAGAATTGATTTTAGGTCCTTTCCAAGGAAAAGTCTCCTGTACACGTATCAAAATGGGCAAAGGGGTTTGCGGAGAGTCAGCAGAAAAGCAAAAAACATTGATCGTTGACAATGTAAAAACCCACGAAAATTATATCTCCTGCGATTCAGCAGCTCAATCAGAAATCGTTGTTCCTATGATCAAAGAGAATCAATTGATCGGTGTATTGGATATCGATTGCGGAGTGATCGAAGGGTATGATGCGTTGGACCAAGAATTTTTGGAACAATATGTTGAGTTATTGTTAGGTGATTTTCCTGTAAATGTTATGAAATAAAGCGAAAAAAAGTTGAAAAAAGGTGTAAATGCACTTTTTTTCAACTTTTTTGTGTTTTAGTGAATATTTTTGTTTTCATAATCTAATTTTAATGTTATTATCATTTTATAAAATGTTAATAAAGAAATAGGAGAATGAATCATGACAAGTGAAACAATCGTTTTAGGACAAAAATATGTATGTAATCCAATTGGTATCAAAAACAAAGTAGTAGGAGAAGTAATCGGAAAATTAGAAAACTGTGTGATTATGAGTGTAGAAGAATATGATCGTATCGATCATTTGGATATTTTAGAAAAAGGTGGCAAAGTAGTAGCAAAATATACAGATATTTATGAGCTGAACGCTTTTGAGCAAGTTTTCCAAGCGCCAACAAAGCTTTATACACAAGCGATGGTCTCTTAAAGTATGACTACATCTACTGACCATTAGGAAGTCTGATCATCATAAGCAACATTTGAATGTCAGACTTCCACTAATTCGCATATTTTACATAATCAATTGAGTTTTACTACATATATAAGAAATCGACTACGAATAGTTGAACAATTAAAAGACGGAAGCCACGAAAATTGTTATTTAAATTTTCGTGGCTTCCGTTTTATTTTTTAGATCGATTCTGCTTCCAACGTTTATTTGATTTTGAGGAGCACGTCAAATGTTATCACAGATACTTATTTTTCTTTTTACTTTACAAAAGTAAGGAAATGATTTATATTATTGACAAGTCAATAATTGATTAGTCAATGATAGTAGGAGGCAATAATATGGAGCTGAGAAAGTTAAGTCAATTGCTTTATCAGATAAAGATCATCAGTCAAGAAGGAACCGCATTATTTGAGAAGGAAACTGGTTTTAGTTTAACGAGATACGAGATCTTGATGTTCTTACAAGAAAACGGAGAATGTTTGCAAAACAAGTTACAGAGCGATTTAAAAATCGATTTGGCAGCTATTTCACGTCACCTTAAAATTTTAGAGCAAAAAGGATATGTGATTAGAAAAAGAAACGAAAACAATAATCGCGAAGTATTTGTTTCCTTATCAGATAAAGCAGTAAATGAATTGACAGCGTGTGAAAGAAATCATCAAGAATCAGATGACTCCTTGTGTGTTTCCCTATCAGATGAAGAAATCGATCAACTGACTAAATTACTGGATAAATTATACTAAAAATCAAATTGAAGAAAGAAGCGGTTAAGTAATGAATAAAACTTTAGCAAACAATGATTTTTCAGATATCGTCTTTGGCAGAAAGTCGATTCGTGTTTACGATGAAAATGTGAAGATCCCTCACGAAGAAATGTTGGAAATGATCCAAGAAGCAACAACAGCTCCATCTTCTGTCAATTTACAACCTTGGCGTTTTGTAGTAGTTGAAAGTGACGAAGCAAAAGCAAAATTGAAACCATTGATCCGCTTTAATACAAAACAAAACGACACTTCATCTGCCATGGTCTTGATTTTTGGTGATATGAACTGCTACGAGTACGGAGAAGAGATTTATGATCAAGCAGTAGAAGAAGGCAAAATGCCCGCAGAAGTTCGTGACGAACAACTAGCAGCAATCATTCCTTACTACAAAAACTTCACACGCGAACAAATGAATGACGTAGTGAAAATCGATTCTAGCTTAGCGGCGATGCAATTTATGCTAACTGCACGCAGCCATGGGTATGACACGAATCCAATCGGCGGTTTTGAAGCAGATCAATTGGCCGAAGCTTTTGATTTAGACAAAGAACGTTATGTACCTGTGATGATCTTATCAGTCGGTAAAGCAGTCGATCAAGGATATGAATCTGTTCGTTTAGCTTCAGAAAAAATCACTTCTTTCAAATAGAAAGAAAAGGAGACTGACAAATGATCATCATCAATGCGAAATTTACCATTACAGAAGCAAAACGCGCTGAATTTTTAGAAGAAGTCACACAATTGATCGAAGCCACTCGAAAAGAAGACGGCTGCTTGAGTTATGAATTGTATGAGTCAACCGAGCAAGTCAATGTATTTACGATGGTGGAAAACTGGCGTGATGAACAAGCAATCGAAGGACATAACCAAAGCCCATTATTGCAACAGTTGTTCAAAAATATGCCAGAATATGCAGAAAAAGAAACAGTATTGAATGTTGCAAAAACAATTGCCTAAAACAAGTGATTGTTTAAGGTAGAAAGAACGTTCACTTTAAGAGGGAGCATGAAAAGTCCATTGTCTATTCAAACCTTAGGCTTTTCTTGTTTGCCTCAAGAAGTGAATGGACTACTTGAAGAGCAAACATCCATATTGAAAAAAATGAAATATATGGTATACTATATAAGTATCTTGAAAATACCGTAACCCATTTTTATTAAGGGGACGTTACGGATTCGACAGGCACAGTTCGAGCTTGAATTGCGTTTCGTAGGTTACGTCTACGCTAAAACGTTACAGTTAAATATAACTGCTAAAAACGAAAACAACTCTTACGCTTTAGCTGCCTAAAAACAGTTAGCGTAGATCCTCTCGGCATCGCCCATGTGCTCGAGTAAGGGTCCTAACTTTAGTGGGATACGTTTCAACTTTCCGTCTGTAAGTTGAAAAAGAGAACATCAGACTAGCGATACAGACTGCCTGTCACTCGGCAAGCTGTAAAGCGAACTTCTAAATGAGTTGACTATGAACGTAGATTTTTAAGTGGCGATGTGTTTGGACGCGGGTTCGACTCCCGCCGTCTCCATTCGGAGAAACCATTTAAGTAGCAAAAACACTGTTGTACCAACGATTTTATAGTGTTCTTGCTACATTTTTTTTGTTTTGACTCCGGTTTTGACTACGCTTTTCAGAAAAACATGAGTAGGGATATGAATAGTCGTTTGGATATTTGAATGACCTAAGCGTACTTGTATTTCTCATATGTTCTCCAGCCTAGAATAATAACGAGTTTCGGGAATTTTATTTTAAGTAGTTAGCATTGACTATGCCATATATATAGAAAAAATTCTCAAAAAAAATAGTATGAAAAATTTATTTATCTATTGATTTACACTATTTGCTATGATATACATTATTTAGTGAAGGGCGCTATGCCTAGGAAGATAGTCACATTTCATAGATTTATGGAGTGGGGCTATTTTTCTGTAATAAGCTTTTTTTAGGAGTGATTCAGAATGTTTTTAATGTAATATTCTTTGCTTTTAAAACTCTTGATTAGGTTCGCTTCATTAGTCGCGTTTAATTCTATATTAGAATGAATTAGTGTACATAAAATTAAACATACTAAAAATAGTGGGTAAAATATTCTGATCACTATTTTTAGTATGTTTTTCCTTTTAAAGTTTTAACAGGGTCAAAATGTACTTTGCTTAATGATAGATGTTTATAGTTGGTATGATTCTAAAACCATAAAGTAATTTATTATAAAGGACTCGTCTATCCACAAGATAAAAAATGTTTTTTTATTGTATTTTCTTTTTTACGGTCGGAAATTCGAAGTTTCTTTGCGTATAATAGAACTGAAAGATGATTTGTGATGTTGTGATCAATTGGTTTTTCGATCAAATAGTAATGACAAGAGTGTGAGATTTTTATAGTTCTAAAGATGTACCCGATAGGAGGAAAGAAAATGAGAAGTGAAAAGATTTTAGCAATCGATGAGGATCTAACGTTTAGAAGAATGATTTGGAAGGCTTTGCAACCAACAGGCGTATTGATCTATCAAAGTGATTCTGTTGAAAAAACGTTAGATATCATGTCTAGAGTGACTTTTGATCTCTATCTTTTAGATATTCGATTAGCCCATCAGACGGACGGCTATCATATTGTTCAATTGATTCGTGAAAAGGATCTGCTCTCGCCAATCGTCTTTTTTACTGAACATAAAAATGAAATCGAAATTATCACCGGATTAGAGATGGGAGCGGATTATTACATAACTAAGCCATTCAATCCGACACTTTTAAAGGCACAAGTGATTGCGATTCTTGACCGACATCAGGTGATCAAAGAGGAAATGACCTTATGTAAAAAAAATAAGATCATCGTCGGCGATTTTTGTTTCGATAAGGCTCTTTATCGGCTATATAAAAAGGATACTTGTATTGAATTGTCTTCAAAAAAAATCAAATTGATGCAATTTTTTATGGAAAATCCAGAACAGGTTTTTTCTAAAGAACAAATTTATCAAAGTGTTTGGCATGACAGCGAGATGGATGCGAATACCCTTATGGTTTTTATCAATCACTTGCGTAGTAAAATCGAGGATGATCCGAAAAATGTCCAGTACCTCAAAACAGTTCGTGGGCTTGGTTACATTTTTTTGCCTTCTGGCAGAGAGAGTAGTCCTTCTAATTGAGCGAAAAACATACCTAATGAAAGTAAATCTGCTGAGCCGCCAGGACTGAGGTTGCGTTCGATCAGTCGTTGATCATAATTAGTTAATTCATCAAGTAGTTGTTTCGTCGAAAGGTCTGCTTGATGGATTTTTTTTGTTTCTTGTTTTACTTGTTGCCACGCCTGAATACCTCCGCGATGAACTAAGTTTCCATCTTCGATCTCACTCATCAACAATACTAATGCACGTAAAAATAGTTCATCTGATGTGTCATATTTTGTTGAACGCAGGTATGGAAGGAGAAGTGAAGTAAGGCTAGGGTAGCTCTGTGATGCTTCGCCTCGAATACCAGAAAGACCGTACGTTAAAAAAAGTTTTTCGCCATGCGTTTTTTGTTTTTTTCGGGTTAGATCTTGAAAATCTTCTTGGATCAAATGATGAGTCAATTCACCAGTTACGTGTAAAATTTTTTGGGTCTGTTCAGCGTTTAACGGGAGCTTTTGAATAAACTGTTGTTGCAATTGCCAGCCGATAGCGCCCAATATAACTGCAAAAGAGAAATTCGCACCTTTATGTGTATTCACGCCATTCGTTGCAACAAGCATCATTTTTTCTGCTTGATAGCCGATCGTTCGTAGACGTTCAAATAACCTTTTCTTGCTCCCTTTATGCTGAAGCCCAACTTCAAGATATTTTGAGAAAAAGGGAGATAACGCTTGAATACTCGTTTGAAACGTCTGAAAATCCATATCGTTATGCGCACCTTTTGAAAATGGATCGACTAAGCCTGGTTTTGGACTTAATGTGACTTCGTATTGTAAAGCGTGTTTTGCAGCAAGTGCAATTGAAGGTACCAATTCGTGATCAGTCAATTTTTCTACGCTCCATTTCAGCTAAAATAAATTGCAAAGAACGATCAAGATGTTCGTGTGTGATCAAAGTGATTTGCTCTACATTTTTCGTTTGCATGCCACGATAGATGAGCCAGTGTTCTTCAAGGGCTTTATCTCTACGTCTGGATGAACGAATGGCGATATCACGAAAATAAACTAAGTAAGCTTGTAACTCTAGTACGATAGATTTTAAACGGAGCATCTGGCTTTTTTCATAAATGAAAGTATTGAAGTCCGAGAAATTCTGTAGGACTTTTTCTGTTTGGTCCGCTTGATTATAACGTTCTCCTTGTAACAACAGCTCTTTCAACTCGGAGAAGTCTTCTTTTGTCATTTGGTTCATGGCCTTGATCGTGGCAAGTGTATCTAAAGATTTGCGGATGTCATAGATTTCGTAAGCGTCTTTTATGCGGATACCTTTCACAACGATGCCGATTTTAGGCACATGTTGAACCAACTTTTCATTGACTAATTGTTTCATGGCTAAGCGAATGGGTGTCCGGCTGATATTTAGTTCTTCTGCTAAAACTTTTTCGTTGATCCGTGTATTTGCAGGGATATCCCCTAGAATGATCGTTTTACGAAAAGCTTCATAAATAAGCACGTTCAATGTCTTATTTTGAGTTAGATCCAAATTTTTGCGTAATGCTTCAACAACCTCATTCATTTTTTTCTCCCCATTTCTACTTTTGCTATTAAATCATCCAATTAATTAATAAGTTTATCATGTTTTGTCGTTCGCCTTATAAAAACGAATGAAAAAAGTGAGTGACTTTTGTTTGATCAATCGGAATAAAGTGTATGGTGTAATACCGCCTATGAAAAACTCCGTATCAGTGAAAAGATCGAATCGCTTATTTTCAGTTGTTACGGAGTCTTTCTCAGAACGGATTTTTTTTTATTGTGGGATATAAAACGGCATATGTCCTAAAAGGATAATTGTGATGATAAAAATAATAAAAATACCTAAGGCATATTTTCCGGCTTCTCTTTGCCATTTTCCCATATCCAATCCAGTCAAACGTAGTAGAAGGTAGATAAAAGCAACTAATGGACTTAGCAAGTGGAAGGCTTGACCCATCAAAGAGGCAAGGGCCATTTGCATATTCGTGAATCCATAAGTATGACCAGCTTCTGCTAAGACTGGCAATACCCCAAAGTAAAAGCCATCATTTGAAATAAAGAAGGTACCTGGTGCTGAAATCAAAGCGATAACCAATCCCCAGAAGCCGGCTAATTGTTTTGGAATGAGATACGTAAAACTGTTTGCTAATGCTTCTGCCATTCCAGATCCTTGGAACAAGCCCATGAACACACCGGCTGCAAAAACTAAAATTACAACTTGGACGGCATCACCACCATTTGCACCGATCCGTGCTGATTGATCTTTAAGAATGGGGTAATTTACCATCAAAGCAATACAAGTCCCTACTAAAAATAGGAGAAGTGGAGGCAAGGCGATCGAAGAGATAAACGAGCTAGCCACTAGCCAAGCAATCAGTGCGATCGTAAGTATTCCATTGAAAATAAAATTCTTAGGACGGCGTATTTTTGCTGTTTCAGGATCGGTGATCTTAGTGATCTCTTCGATTTCTTCATTGGATAATTGAGTGATACCTAAACGAGTCCGTTCTTGTTTCCCCATTCGGCGGGCAACAAAAAAGATGACATAAAGTAGAGATAAGATCATTCCAGGCGCTAAGTAAGACAAAATATCCGCATCAACTTCTAAGACAGCCATTGCTCGAGCGGTTGGTCCGCCCCAAGGCAATAGATTCATGATCGTATTTTGCAGAATGATCAATACCCCTAGGTTCATCATTTTCATGTTCAACTTTTTGTAGATAGGAATAAAGGCAGAGCAACAAATCAACGTGGTCGTTGTTCCATCACCATTCAAGGAGACGGTGGCAGCGACAATCGCGGTTGCCATCAAGACTTTCATTGGATCGCCTTTAGCAAAATAGATCATTTTCTTTGTGATTGGATCAAATAGTCCGGCATCTAACATGATCGAAAAATATAAAATGGCAAATAATAGCATGATTCCTGTATTTGAAGTTGTTTTGATTCCTTCTAATACAAAATCGCCAATATTTCCTTTCTTTGAAGCACCGGAAATCATTGCAACTAAAGTAAACAAAAGTGGAATAACCACTAGAGAGGTAAATGGAGACATTTTCTTTTTCATGATGACATACATAAAAATAATGATCATCGCATAAGATAAAACGGTTAGTAGCATATTCTTCTCCTTTTCTGATTGCATCATTTGTAAGCGTTATCAAAATCAAGTGGATAGAAAACCCTTCAAAGGATAGAAAGAATGGTGTTTTCTATCATCGACGTCGTCTTGACGACTCTAGGATAAGCAATATTTTAAAAGGATGATAGGTTTAGGGATGAAAAAGAACATGAAAAAAACAATTTGGTCTAGTTAATCTTAGCGTATGCTTAACCGTACCTTAACAGAACATTAATTCAATGAAAAAGCTTTTGTATCAATGATTCTCGTGCTTTTTATTCCTGTTTTTAGAAAAAGAAACAACAAAAAAACAATCTTATTTCATTTTGGAAAACAAAATTGGTTCAATCCTCCTATAATGAAAATAAGGATAGAAAGAAGAAAGGAGCAAGAAGTATGGGGCTGTTTAAAAAACGTTTCAACAAGCAGCAACAAGCAATAAAGACTTCCTCTTCGATGGTGGAAGAGAGGAACAAAGAAGAAACAGATGAAATGATAGCGGTTCCTGCATATATTGATGTTTCGCCAGCAGATATTGAACGTGTCAGCGTGATAGCTGCAAGTTTAGCAGCGGAACATTATCCAGCAAGTCGCTTTGTCATAAAAAAAATTAAGCAACGAAATCCAGAAATGGTCTTGGTTTCGCTAATTGCTGCGGCTGTGGGAGCAGAAGCTCATCCTCATAGTCAATTCGTGATACGAAAAATAACCAAAAAATAAATTATTTTGGAGGAGAAAAAATGTTGCGGAAGTTCAAAATCTCAATTGATGGAAAAGAATATTTAGTGGAAATGGAAGAAATCGGAGAAGGCACACAAACACGTCCAGTTCCTATGGTTGAACGTGCCACTCCAGTTGAAACCGTAGTGCCGACGAAGGAATCACCTAAAGAACCGGAAGTGAAATCCTCAGTTGCAGCCGGAGCGGATGCGATGGCTTCCCCGATGCCGGGAACGATTTCTCGCGTACTAGTTTCAATCGGTGAGGTGGTAGAAGTCAATCAACCGTTGATGATCTTAGAAGCAATGAAAATGGAAAATGAGATCGTTGCTGGTAAAGCCGGCAAAGTGACTGGTATCCATATTGGGCAAGGTGAGATGGTGAATCCTGGTGATCCACTTATCACGATCAGTTAAGAAAGTATCGTTTAAAAGCAGAGTGGCTCACTCTAGATTAGGTAAAGGAAGTGACATGTGTGGAAACACTTATTGAAGGAGTTATTGGAATGGGGCAAGAGCCGGGTCGGATCGTGATGATGTTGATTGGCGGCGTCCTCATGTATCTTGGGATCAAAAAAGAATATGAACCGACGTTGCTTGTTCCAATGGGGTTAGGTACGATTTTAGTCAATTTTCCCAATTCAGGGGTTCTAAGTGCTGGTGGCGAGGCAGGAGCATTCCAAATATTGTTTGATATGGGAATCACAACGGAGCTGTTTCCACTTTTATTATTCATCGGGATCGGTGCGATGATCGATTTTGGCCCATTGTTACAAAATCCGTTTTTATTACTCTTTGGAGCGGCTGCCCAGTTTGGGATTTTCTTTACGATCATTGTAGCCATCCTATTAGGATTTGATATGAATGATGCGGCTTCCATCGGGATCATCGGAGCAGCAGATGGGCCAACATCCATTTTTGTCGCGAATACGTTGAACTCCAAATATATGGGGGCCATCATGGTGGCTGCCTATTCGTATATGGCGTTAGTACCGATCATCCAGCCGGTAGCGATCAAAGCTGTAACAACAAGAAAAGAACGGCAGATCCGCATGACTTATCGGGCAGGAGAAGTATCGCAAACAGCAAAAATCCTGTTTCCCTTAGTGATCTCGGTCGTCGCCGGTTTGATTGCACCTGTTTCTTTGCCATTAGTCGGTTTTTTGATGTTTGGTAATTTGTTACGGGAGTGTGGAGTATTGGAACGTCTGTCGATCACTGCCCAAAACGAGTTGGTGAATCTTATCAGTATTTTATTGGGGATATCCATTTCGGTCAAAATGCAGTATGAAGAATTTTTACAGATTGATACCTTGATGGTCATTGGGTTAGGGCTAGTTGCTTTTATTATGGATTCGATCGGTGGCGTGTTGTTTGCGAAACTATTGAATTTATTCCGAAAAGAGAAAATCAATCCAATGATCGGAGCAGCAGGAATCTCAGCATTTCCAATGTCTAGTCGGGTCATACAGAAAATGGCGACAGAAGAAGATCCACAGAACTTCATCTTGATGCACGCCGCTGGGGCCAATGTGTCTGGTCAGATTGCTTCAGTGATTGCCGGTGGCTTATTGCTCGCCTTGTTGGTCTAAGAAAGGAGAAAGACAATGTCTGCAGAATTAATCAAATCGCTTGAACTACTAGTTTTAGGATGGGGTGGGGTTTTCGTTGTTATCTTGATCATCTATTTCGCTTCGATGCTCTTGAGCCGGTTGTTTCCAGTACGAAAATAAAAGAAGGGTTTGATCATGTATAAAATAAAACGATTATGGTTGGAAAAAGATCAGCATGCATATCAGCAATGGCTCGCACTAGTTACACAAGCGGATCTTGCCATCGATGAAAAAGTTGACTATACAGTCGGGATCTATAAAGAAGAACAACTGATCGCAACCGGTTCGTATGAAAGAAATATCTTGAAATATTTGGTTGTGGAGAAAACATATCAATCAGAAAATCTATTAACAAAAATCGTTCAGGAATTGATCGATCATTTGTCTGAAGAAAATCGGAGACATTTCTTTGTCTACACTAGCCCAGGTAATCAAACATTTTTTCGAGCGCTGGGATTGAAAGAAATCATTGCCACAGCAACCATTTTGTTTATGGAATATGGGACACCGGATTTTCATGACTATCTTGGCATGTTGAAGAAAAAAAAGAAGGAAGGAACAGGATGTGGGATTGTGATGAATGCGAATCCTTTTACAAAAGGTCACCAATACTTGGTTGAATGTGCATCAAAAAAAGCAGATCAAGTCTATCTTTTCGTCTTATCAGAAGATCGCTCAGAATTTTCCTTTGACGACCGCTTGGAGATGGTCAAGCAAGGGGTGGCACATTTAACTAATGTGACGATCTTACCAACAGAAGATTATCTGATTTCTTCCGCCACATTTCCTGCATATTTTTTAAAAGACCATGCCACAGAAAAAGCAACAATCGCGCAAGCTACGCTAGACGCACAGCTTTTTAAAGAAAAAATTGCACCAATATTAGCAATCGAAAGCCGACTTGTCGGTGAAGAACCTTATTCTAAGGTGACAGAAATCTATAACGAAACCTTAAAGAAGGTGTTTGGAGAATCACTTTCCCTGATCATTATCCCGAGAAAACGCATAAAAAATGAAGCAATCAGCGCAACAAAAATCCGACGCGCTTTAAAAGAAGCGGATGATGAGACATTACAAGTATATTTGCCCGCTTCAACTTATAACTATATCAAGAACCATATACAACAGAGGTGATTAAACATGGAAATATACCAAAGTGCAGTTGCTGGCACGATTGAATCAAGCGATATCATGATCACGATCGATCCAAAGGAAGATAAAGGGATTGAACTTTCTTTGACAAGCAGTGTCGAAAAACAATTTGGCCAACAAATCAGAAAAGTCATTATGGATACGTTGCAAGATTTAGGTATCGAAAGAGTGAAGGTGACGGCTACCGATAAAGGCGCACTTGATTGCACGATTCGTGCCAGAACCGTGGCAGCCGTTTATCGCGCAGCAAAACAAGAGCGTTATGATTGGAAGGAGATCGGTTCATGGAACGTTTAAGGAGAACGATGATGTTTGTCCCGGGTGCAAATGCAGCCATGCTTAGAGATGCCCCATTGTATGGTGCAGATTCCATCATGTTTGATTTAGAAGATGCTGTATCTTTGAAAGAAAAGGATTCGGCACGTTTGCTCGTTTATTTTGCATTAAAAACATTTGATTACAACAAAGTAGAAACAGTCGTTCGAATCAATCCATTGTCTGCTGGAGGCGATCAAGACATTGAAGCAATGATTTTGGCTGGAATCAATGTGATTCGACTCCCGAAAACAGAAACAGCGCAAGATATCGTCGATGTTGATCAAGTCATTACTGCGGTCGAAGAAGCGAATCAAATGCCAGTTGGGACGACAAAAATGATGGCCGCGATCGAGTCCGCAGAAGGTGTGTTGAATGCTAGAGAGATCGCTCATGCCTCTAGTCGTTTAGTGGGGATCGCATTAGGGGCAGAAGATTATGTCACCAATATGAAAACGCAACGATATCCCGATGGACAAGAACTATTTTTTGCTCGTAATATGATTCTTCATTCAGCGAGAGCTGCTGGTATTGCGGCGATCGATACAGTCTATTCCGATGTAGAAAATGTTGAAGGGTTTCAAAAAGAAGTGAGTCTGATCAAACAATTGGGCTTTGATGGGAAGTCAGTGATCAATCCGCGTCAGATTCCTTTCGTCCATGCGATGTATGAACCAACAGAAAAAGAAATCCAAGCGGCCAAAGAAGTGATCTGGGGCATTCAAGAAGCGGAAGCAAAAGGCTCAGGTGTGATTTCTGTCAATGGCAAGATGGTCGATAAACCGATCGTTGAGCGAGCGGAAAGAGTGATTGCTCTCGCAAAAGCAGCAAAATTGATCAGAGAGGAGCAAATCTAAGGATGGTTGTAAATAAAGTTGGCAAAGAGATTCCACAAACAGTAGCGGAAAATCATCTTCTATACGAAGGTGAGTTAACGCATGTTGAAACATACAAAGAAGCCAGTCGGAAAATTAAACCTGTATTGCCAAATGAGAAAAAAATCGTTGGGAGTCTCAAGGAAGCCATTGAAAAAACTGGTTTGAAAGATGGCATGACGATTTCTTTTCATCATCATTTCCGTGAAGGGGACTTTGTGTTAAATATGGTTATGGAAGAAATCGCACAGATGGGGATCAAAGACCTTACGATTGCACCAAGCTCAATAGCCAATGTCCATGAACCCTTGATCGAGCATATCAAAAATGGGGTAGTAACTGGTATTACCACAAGTGGCTTACGGGACAAAGTAGGGGCTGCCATTTCAGAAGGTGTGATGGAAAAACCAGTAGTCATTCGTTCACATGGCGGAAGAGCGCGAGCTATTGCAACAGGTGATCTGCCTATCGATGTCGCTTTTTTAGGCGCTCCAAGTTCTGATGAATACGGAAATGCGAATGGAACTGCTGGAAAAGCCACTTGTGGCTCATTAGGCTATGCCATGATCGATGCAAAATATGCAGATCAAGTCGTCATCCTCACAGATACTTTGGTGGATTTTCCCAATACGCCTATCAGTATTGCGCAGACGGATGTCGATTATGTCGTGAAAGTTGAAGCAATAGGTGACCCTGAAGGGATTGCGAAAGGGGCGACCCGCTTTACCAAAAATCCGAAAGAACTGTTGATCGCGGAATATGCTGCAAAAGTCATCACTCACTCGCCGTATTATCAGCAAGGCTTCTCTTTCCAAACTGGCACAGGTGGCGCTGCACTGGCAGTGACTCGCTTTTTGCGAGAAGCAATGCTCAAAGATCAAATGACCGCTAGTTTTGTATTAGGTGGAATTACAAATGCAATGGCAGAATTATTGGAGGAAGGGCTAGTTGAAAAAATCATTGATGTCCAAGATTTCGATCATTTATCCGCCATTTCTTTAGGAGAAAATAGCAAGCACTATGAAATCGATGCGAGTATGTATGCTTCACCGGCAAGTAAAGGCGCAATGGTGAATCAGCTAGATACAGCAATCTTGTCTGCCTTGGAGATCGATACAGATTACAACGTCAATGTGATGACCGGCTCAGATGGTGTGATTCGCGGTGCGGTGGGTGGTCATCCAGATACAAGCAAAGGCTGCAAAATGAGTCTGGTGATCACCCCGCTGATTCGTGGACGAATACCGACTGTCGTGGATCATGTCAATACAGTTGTGACTCCCGGAACGAGCATCGATGTACTCGTCACAGAAGTAGGGATCGCAATCAATCCTAAACGCCAAGATCTGATTGACTATTTCAAGGAAGTAGATATTCCTAAGTATACGATTGACGAACTGAAACAAAAAGCATACGACATCGTTGGAGAACCATCACCGATCCAGTATGGCGAAAAAGTCGTTGCTTTAGTTGAGTATCGTGATGGTACCTTGATCGACGTGGTCAGAAATGTTTAGCATGTTATTTGACGGCCCAACAGTAACGCATGAAGAAATTCTTCATGCAAAAGAAGTACGGGCGAATATCCAAAAAAATTTATTAAAAGCAAATCCACAAGCGGTATTGCTTTCAGCAACCATGAATATACCGGGGCCTGTCAAAACGTCAGAAGAAATCGCACAAGTATTTCATGTGATGATCGATGCTGTCGAAAAAAGTGTTTCAGAGGTCAGACCATTGGTTCATTTATATCGCAAGAAAAAAACGGGTTACGAGTATTTTTTAGTTCTTCCATTAGGAAAAGAGACACTAAAAAAACGCATGATCGAACTTGAAGAAACTTGTCTTTTTGGGCGACTCGTAGATCTAGACGTTCTTTTTTGGGAAGAAGGACAGCTTCAACCAGTCAGTCGTGACATGCTGGGTTATAAGCAACGGACGTGTTTCATTTGTTCCGAAGAAGCTAAAGTATGTAGCCGTCAACAGAAACATCCATTCCAAGAAATACGTAACCATATCCAACAACTCGTTGAGAAAGGAAGGGAGTAAATGGGGAAAAAAATCCAAATGATGGAAACTGTCTTGCGTGATGGTCAACAGAGTTTGATTGCTACAAGAATGACTACAGCAGACATGTTGCCGATTTTGACCACGCTAGATGAAGCAGGTTATCATTCATTAGAGATGTGGGGAGGTGCAACCTTTGATGCTTGCTTACGTTACTTGAATGAAGACCCTTGGGAACGCTTGCGTCTGATTCGCTCACAAGTAAAAAATACAAAACTGCAAATGTTACTGCGTGGACAAAATCTACTTGGCTATAAAAATTACGCAGATGATGTAGTAAGAGAATTTGTCGAAAAATCGATCGAAAATGGGATCGACATTATTCGTGTTTTTGACGCATTGAATGATGTCCGTAATTTACAAACATCGATCGTGACAGCCAAAGAAGCTGGTGGACATTGCCAAACAGCCATTTCTTACACGACCAGTGAGATCCACACAATCGATTATTTTGTTAAATTAGCAAAAGAAATGGCTGCTACAGGTGCCGATTCTTTATGTATCAAAGATATGGCAGGAGTACTAACACCACAAACAGGGTATGAATTGATCAGTCGGATCAAGGATGCTGTCCCATTACCTTTAGAAGTCCATACGCACGCCACAAGTGGTATCGCCGAAATGACGTATTTAAAAGTGGTAGAAGCAGGAGCAGATATCATCGATACAGCGATCTCTTCTTTTGCCGGTGGCACGAGCCAACCTGCAACGGAATCAATGGCTTTGGTCCTTGCAGAGATGGGCTATGATACAGGATTAGACATGAAAAAGATCACAGAAATAGCAGAATACTTTAATCCGCTAAGAGATCGTTTTCGAAACGAAGGGATGTTAAATCCCAAAGTAAAGGATATCGAACCCAAAACGTTGATTTACCAAGTCCCTGGAGGTATGTTATCGAATCTTTTGAGCCAACTAACCGAACAAGGACTACAAGATAAATATGAGGAAGTATTAGCAGAAGTACCAAAAGTTCGATCAGATCTTGGGTTTCCACCACTTGTCACCCCATTATCTCAAATGGTAGGAACACAGGCCTTGATGAATGTGATTTCTGGTGACCGCTACAAGCTCGTCCCAACTGAAATCAAAGAATACGTCCGTGGACTATATGGCCGTCCGCCAGCACCGATTGCTGAAGAGATCAAACAAAAAATCATCGGAGAAGACGAAGTACTCACTGTACGACCCGCCGATTTATTGGCACCACAATTGCCTCAATTCGAAAAAGAAATCAGCGACTATGCAAAATCAACAGAAGATCTTTTGAGTTATGCGTTATTCCCTCAGCAAGCCAAAGATTTCTTAGGACGTCGCGAAGATCGGTTTTATGACGTACCACTGCAAACGGTTGAAGTGATGATCGACATCGATTGATGACAATACAAGTATTTAAGTTTTAAAGGTTGATAAGAGATAGTAAAAATAAAGGTGATTATTTGTCACTTGAGAGATGTTGACTAGATCAAATTTCCAACCATGTGTTTAGATAACAATGGCTGAATCGTCCGTGCTATGCTATAATAAAGATGAAAAAAGGAACTGCGTCAACAGTTCCTTTTGACAGCACCGCTAAAGACGGTGGCAAAGCTTTAACTTATTTCAGTAGAAATAGTCGTCCTCCGCTAAAGTGACGGCTATTTCGTTTTGTCGTTTTTAAGCAGTTCCACAACCAAACTGATCAAAGCAATGGTAAACATACCGAAAGCTACGATCGTTTGAATTGTCTCATATGCAGACAAAAGGTTTCTCCTTTCATAGATTTCTGTACTTATTTCCATAAGCACCACCACCTTCCAGAAGTCACCACCGTCATTAAACTTTACTGTCAAAAAAAGTATAGCACAATGCCCTAGTTAGAGTCCTTGAACTTTAGATAATAACTAGGGCTTTTTTATGAGATTCAGTTATTTAGATGGAATATCGAAATAGCTAGTTGTGCTATAACAGACGATCAAATCAAGTCAAAATGCTTCAATGCGTGAACGATTCCGCCCTCAGTATTTTTCTTTGTAATGAACGTGGCAATTTCTTTCAACTCATCATACGCATTGCCCATTGCGATTTTATGATCACAAGCTTGAAGCAAAGCGAAGTCATTAGGGCCATCACCAAAACCAAAAGTTGGAATGTTTTCTAAGTTTAAGGTTTCTTTCAATCGTTTGACACCAGCACCTTTTGAAATACCTTTTTTAACTGTATCGATCGAATACGGACTATTGCGGTAAAAAGTCAATTCTGGAAAATGTTCATGATAGTATTCGTCGCCTGATTCTGAAAGGATCAACAACATATTGATCGGATGA
The DNA here is from genome assembly GCF_017316315.1 of Enterococcus sp. DIV1298c. Lineage (NCBI taxonomy): Bacteria > Bacillati > Bacillota > Bacilli > Lactobacillales > Enterococcaceae > Enterococcus > Enterococcus sp. DIV1298c. The sequence continues at coordinate 36,133 of NZ_JAFLWG010000013.1, forward strand.
TCTTGAAAAGCCGAAGGATCGATCGGCGGGACATCTGAATGGATAAAGCCATAAGCTTTTCTCATAGTCTCCGTGTGATGTGTACTCCAAATATTATCTCGGTTATAAAAACAAAGTGCATGGCCTTGCTCTTCGATATGGTCACGCATTTTTTGACATTCTTCCTTAGAAAAACGAACAGAATAGATTTCTTCTCCCTCAACACTGATACACGATCCGTTCATTGTTGCAGCAGAGGTGATACCCGCATCACGCATGATTTGTCTGATTTCCATTTCTGTACGTCCTGTAGCGATAACAGGAAGGATATCATTGTCTTTTAGCGCTTGAATGGCTGCGGCGATCCCAGGAGTGATTTTAGAATTTCCATCTAGTAAAGTCCCATCGAGATCAAAAAATGTGATTGCTTTATAGTTTGTCACAAATAAAACTCCTTTTTCAATTGAATACCCTTATCTTATCAAAGAATGAACAAAAGACAAACGTTTCGTGAAGAATTACTGAACTTATTGGTTCAACAAACATTTTAGAGTATACTATAGACAGAGATTGGGGAGTGAAATAATGATTTTTTTAACAGTAGGTGCCTTTTTAACCTTAATAGGTCTCTTATTTTTGATTTTACCTTCTAAAGGTAACTTGCCTTTATACGGTTATCATTCAGAACGTGCTGCTAAATCTGACGCACATTGGCAGATCGCCCAACGAACGAGCGGAAAATATTTCTTTCTTTTTGGTTTATTGATGACTCTGATCGGGTACTGGTTGAAAGCGACAGGCCATACAAATTTTTTCATTATTGAAATGTTGGTCTTAGTTTTTCCAATCATGCCGATTTTTATATTAACAGAAAAGAAATTACAAACTTACGATTTGGAAAATGGAGGAGACGAGCATGAACATTTTAATGATTGAAGATAATCAATCCGTATCTGAAATGATGCAGATGTTTTTTTTGAATGAAGGTTGGGAAGCAACCTTTAAATATGATGGAAAAGAAGGATTAGATGCGTTTTTAGAAAATCCACAGCACTGGGATATGGTCACGTTAGATCTGAATCTACCGACAATGGATGGCATGATGGTTGGACGAGAAATCCGCAAAGTATCTAGTACTGTACCGATCATTATGTTGACTGCCCGTGATTCTGAAAGTGATCAAGTGATCGGTTTAGAAATGGGGGCAGATGATTACGTCACGAAACCTTTTAGCCCATTAACATTGATTGCCCGTATGAAGGCCTTACACCGCCGCAGTGAGTTAGTGGAAACGAAAGAAGAAAGTACCTTATCTGATCAACACTTTGATATCCAAACCGATCATTTCAAAATGAATACGAAAACACGTGAAGCTTATTTGAACAACAAGCCGATCGATGGTTTGACACCTAAAGAATTCGATCTTTTATTTACATTAGCAAAAAAACCAAGACAAGTTTTTTCAAGAGAACAGTTATTGGAACTAGTTTGGGATTACCAATACTTTGGGGATGAACGAACTGTCGATGCACATATCAAAAAACTGCGTCAAAAAATTGAGAAAGTAGGCCCACAAGTGATCCAAACAGTCTGGGGCGTAGGCTATAAATTTGATGATTCAGGTGTTGCCTGATGCGTTATTTATATCAACAACTACTTGCCTTTTGTGGGATGATCGCCATGATCATCTTGATCGTCGGCATTTCTTTTACCCAATTGACGAAGCAGACGATCGAAGAAAATAATTACCAACAACTCTTTGGCTATGCTGAATCAGTGGAAAAAACGACGCAAACTTTTGCAGATACGTTTTCTCAATTCAATCAAGATCAGGCATTCCAAAATGCCTTGGAATTGACCGAACAAGTGTTGACGGAACAAAATGTCAACTTTATCTTTATTGATAAGTATGAGCGTGTCATCTATCCAACCGCTGGCGTTTACTTAAATTTTACGATCACCGCCAATCAATGGGAAAGCTTGAAAAATGGCCGACAAGTCAAGTTCACCTCCAATAAAAATATTGCAGGAGAAAATCAAGCCACCTCATATGCGTTGGTTCCTTTTAACTTGAACCATGAATTTTATGGAGGACTGGTCGTCAGCCAACCTGCAAGAAACATCGATAATAGTGTGCGCTCAGTGACCTTGAATCTATTTAAAGGGTTCATTTTCTCAAGTATTATTGCCATCATTGCCAGCTATGCGTTTGCTGCGTTCCAAGTGAAACGGATCAATCGATTGAGAAATGCCACCAAAGAGGTGACAAACGGCAATTTTGATGTGCAGTTACCAGTCAACGACAAAGATGAATTTGATGAGTTAGCAGACGATTTCAATAAGATGACGAATTCCCTGAAAGAGTCACGTGCAGAAATCGAAGAACAAGAAAATCGTCGCCGGCAATTCATGGCAGATGCGTCTCATGAGATGCGGACGCCATTAACAACGATCAATGGCTTGTTGGAAGGTTTAGAGTATAATGCCATCCCAGAAAATCAACGAGACAATGCTATCAAGTTGATGAAGAACGAGACCGAACGTCTTATTCGTTTAGTCAATGAGAATCTAGATTATGAAAAAATCAGAACGAATCAAATCAGTATGGTCATCAAGAAATTTGATGGCACAGAAACTTTGAAAAATATCGTTGCCCAATTGGAATCAAAAGCAGAAGCTGCGGGCAACCAATTGATTTTAGAAGCACCAGAGCAATTAGATGTATATGCTGATTATGATCGTTTTGTGCAAATCATGGTCAACATTATCCAAAATGCGATCCAATTCACTGAAAATGGAACGATCACGGTCACTTTAGAAAAAGGGTATCTTGAAACGATCATCAAAGTGACTGATACAGGGATCGGCATGTCAGAACAACAAATGAAAAGTATATGGGATCGCTATTACAAAGTCGATCCATCTAGAAAAAATACCAAATACGGTGAGTCTGGGTTAGGCTTACCAATCGTCCAACAATTAGTTCGACTGCATAAAGGAAAGCTTGATGTCACGAGCGAGTTAGGCAAAGGAACGACCTTTACTGTCAAACTACCAGATGTGGAGATCGAATAACTGAACAACAAAAAAACGCTAAGGCAAGAATCTTGCTTTAGCGTTTTTGCTTGAAAGAGAATCAAATTTTAACTTGCTTCTTTACAAAAGTTGACATATGGACTTTCCGCAATCGAGAGATCGTGTGTCAATAAAAGGATAGAAAAAGAAAACTCGTTGACTAGATCACATAAATGGACTAAGAGATCTTGGATTTCAGTAATCGAAAGATCATCGATAGGATCTTCAATGATCAAATTCGTTTTCTCAGCAAGGATCGCGTGCATAAGTTGTAATTTGATTTTTTCAAATGTATTTAATTCATCCACTGCTTTTTTTAAGCAAGAGGAGTCGATCATCAGCTTGCTTTGAATATCTTCCTGTTTGGACTTCTTTTGTTTTTCAGAGATATCTAAAAATACTTGTTCCTTTAAATTGAGGTAAGGGAAGAAGGGCCAGTTTTTTTGAACGATCATCACATCTGTACGTTCAGAAGTAAGGAGTTGCTCTTTTATCTCTGAAAAAATCAGTTGCTGCTCGGCTTTAGAACCAAGCAAAACAGTAAAACCGTTAAACGATATCAGTGAATCATGTGGGTTCATCAATGATCAGCTTCTTTCTTTTTAAAAGTCGATTTGAAATCATGAATAGACAGGTACTAAGCAATGTACTAATACTAACTAAACAGATGATCGTCTGCCCAATTCCTTTTAAGGTATCAGTTAAAAAGTTATCGCTAAAAAAATCAATCATAAAAAAAGTGTTTTGGTCAATCGAAATCGATAAACCATTTCCAGATGAAAAGACAGTTGGTAGATTTGGTAATTCGAAGAAATTCAACAAGGTCAAATTGATTTTTTGAAGTAATGTTTGATAGCCATTTTGAAAAGCAAAAACGAGCAAAAGAACAGCAAGACAACTCATGAGTAACGGAATCAACGATTGCCAAAAAATAAAGAAGAACATTTTTGGTTTTGATAGCCCTGCCAATCGCCAATTGATTATTTCCATACGATGCTTATAAAGTGAGTGTAAAAAGAAAAAAAAGAAACACAATGCAAACAGTGCCAGTATACAACTGATTACGATCAGATAGGCTTGTTGAAGCGTTTCTGAAGAAGGTAAATTCTCTTTGACATCAGAAGCATCAAACATCAAGACCCGATCTTGGATTTGTTTGTGTAAAGCTGTTTGTAAATTATATAAGTTAAAGCTGATCAGTAATAATAAAGCAGAAAAGCTTGAAAATAAAGTATACAAAAAAGTTTGTTTTTTGTAATAAAGTAACCGTGCCGTAGAATAACGGATCATATTCATACTTTTCACCTCAAGAATAGTATAAAAAATGAATATGAATAAAGTATGAAATTCATTTAGTGAAAAACCGAAATAAAGAAAGAAGGGGGCGAATCGTTGATTGAAATGACCATAAAATGAACAGAATGATCATCTTACCTGACAGGTTTAAGTAAATTACTTTTCGTTTGGACGATGCCCAATCAAACAAGCGTTTCTTACCAACAGTAGACATTATTTCACACAAAAAAAGCACTTGCAGAAAGAATATTCGCAAGTGCTTTTTTGAGTGATAACAAAGGTATTTGCAATCACGTGATTTCGTTAGTTGTTTTCTACTGAATCATCACTATCCGTCGGTTCTTCGGTATCAGGAACGCCATGAAGATCCTGGAACGTTTTTGATTCGTATAGATTTTGCGTTGTTTGATCATTGTTTTGACTAAAGACGCTTGTTGATTTATCGCCAAGTGCGCGTTCAGCATCATTTAGATGTTGCAAGCCATTCTTGTAATCAAACGTAGAAGTATCAAGTGGTTCTAAACCACTTTCTGTATAGAAACGAAGAAGATCCCCGTTGTTGATTTGGTCTGAAACTGCAAGTTGCTTGCTGACTGCTTCACGCAAAGCAGTGACTTCTGCTTGTTGTTCTTCTGTCATATCTGAAAGCAGTTCGCCAGTTTCTGTTAGATAAACCGCGCCACCGTAGTATGTGTACTTAGGTGAAACAAAATCACCATCACGGAACGCCACTAATTGATTGTTGTCTGGTGAGAACAGGTCTTGACCAAGTTGGATATAATTTTTTGAATCCACGCCTAACAAGTGAAGCAGTGTAGGTAAAGCATCAACTTGTCCACCATACGTATGATTGATCCCGCCTTTTGTTTGTCCTGGAAGATGGATCATGTATGGTACGCGTTGCATCGCTGCATTGTCAAAATTCGTCCAAGTTGAACTTGTTTTACCAACCAACTCAGCTAATGATCTGTTTCTTGAATTAGAAATACCATAATGGTCTCCATACAAGACGATCATTGAGTTTTCATACAAGCCACTTGCTTTTAAATAGTTAAAGAATTCTTCTACTGCTCGGTCTAAATAATTGGCTGTTGCAAAGTACCCATTGATTGTTTCATCATTTGTATTTGCTACTGGGAATCCAGCTTCCTCATTCGTGAATCTTGAATAAGGGAAGTGGTTGGATACAGCAATAAATTTAGAGTAGAACGGTTGTTGCATCCGTTCTAAGTATGGTACTGATTGTTCAAAGAATGGTTTATCATGTAAACCGTATTGGAATGAGTTGTCATCATTCACGTCGTAGTAAGACGCATCAAAGAAGTAATCATAACCAAAACTCTTATATGTTTCATTACGGTTCCAGAATGTACCAGCATTTCCGTGGAATACGGCACTTGTATAACCTTTTGTTTGTTTTAAAATGTTTGGTGCAGCTTCAAATGTATTTTTGCCGCCTAATTGAGTGAACAATGAACCTTGGTTCAAACCGAATAATGAGTTTTCCATCAATGTTTCGGCATCACTTGTTTTTCCTGCTTTTACTTGGTGGAAGAAGTTATCAAAACTAAATGTCTCATTACTATGGAACAAGCTGTTCAAGAAAGGTGTTACTTCATGTTCTACACCATTTTCGTCGGTCAATTTATAATCGATCACAAATTGTTGCAAGCTTTCCAAGTGGATATAGATAACATTTTTACCTTCAGCTAATCCGAATAGGTCTTGGTTTGGTTGCGCATAATGTTCTTTGACATACGTTGCTACTTCTTTCATGTCATTTGGACTTGCTTCTGCGCGTACTTGGTTCGTTTGGTAAGTTTGGATACCGTCATACACCATGAATGCGTTTAGTCCAAGATACTTAACTAAATAATCACGAGAGAAGGTACGTGTCAATAACTCTGGACGATCTGCTTCAGCTAAAAAGAGATTTCCTGAAAAGATCATGATCGCTAAAGTAGAAAAAGCAAACGCCATCCGAGCGCGGATCGGACGTTCATCCATTTTGATTTTTTTCGTTGCTAAAAGGGCAATGATCAGAACGATATCGATCCAATAAAGGACATCATAGGGACGGAACAACCGTATCGCACTTTCTCCTAAACCACTTGCAACTTTTCCTGCGCCTAAAATCGCGTTGATCGTAATAAAATCAGTGAACTCACGATAGTAGATGATGTTAGAAAATAAGAGCAAGGTCAACAAGAAATAGATGACAAGCATCGTGATATACGCTGCTTTCGTTCGTCTAACATATAAGGCAATCCCTAAAAGAAGGATAGTTGTTGCAATTGGGTTGATGAACAAGATGAAGTACTGAATCCCACTGTCAATTCCTAAATGAAACTCAAATAGATAAGTAGCAATTGTTTTGACCCATAACAAAACTGCTAGTAAAGAAAAAAATCCGAGCCTTTTATTTAAAAAAGCGGGTGTTTTTATTTTCAAATTAATCTTCCTTTCTGCACTCTTACATAAAAAAAGAGTGGCATGAAACATACTCACGACTCACATACTCCTCATCATTTTACTAGTAGACCAAAATAGTGTCAATTGAAAGTACAAATCAAGCTTAATAGATTAAGATTTTCTTTAATATCCTTCATTTTTAGATAAACATGCTTTTAGGATGAACCATTATGTACATGATCTTTTTCTGAGGGAAAGTAGGCTCAAGCCAAGGAATCACTAAGACAAGCAGGCTGTTTTTTGTTATACTAAAAGGGAGAATGAAAAAGCAGGTGAGCCAATGAAACTAACAATCAAAAAAAGAGCGGTCAAAAAATTTTTAAAAGGTTACCCATTGATCCAAGAAGAAGATTTAGTTCAAGTGAAACGAACAACAGAATGGGTGGAATTAGTTGATCAACAAGGTAAATTTATAGTAAAAGGCTATTTAGGGAAACAAAACAAAGGGATTGGTTGGATACTAAGTGATCAGGATGAACCATTTGATCAATCCTTTTTTGAACAAAAATTCCATACAGCCCGAGAAAAAAGAACAAGCTTTTTTAACGACGAGCAAACTACGGCTTTTCGCTTGTTCAATGGAGAAGGCGATGGTATCGGTGGCTTGATCATCGACTATTATGATGGGTTTGCTGTCTTTTCTTGGTACAATGAAACCTTATACTTGATTCGTGAAGTTTTACTAAACGCTTTTCAAGCTGCTTATCCTGAAATTGTAGGGGTTTACGAAAAAATTCGTTTTGAAACGACACGATTACCTGAGAGCCAGCATGTGACGGGGGAAGAAGCGAAAGAACCTTTACTCGTCCAAGAAAACGGAGTGACCTATGCCACTTATTTGAATGAAGGACTCATGACAGGGATTTTTCTTGATCAAAAAGAAGTCAGAGGAGCTTTGATCGATGGACTGGCATTAGGAAAATCGGTGTTGAATATGTTTAGTTACACCGGTGCTTTTTCGGTGGCTGCTGCGATGGGCGGAGCAAGAGAAACGACAAGTGTCGATCTCGCGAAACGAAGCTTAAATAAGACACGCGAACAATTTGAGGTCAATGGTTTAACTTCTGATGCACACAAAATCATCGTCATGGATGTCTTTGAATACTTTAAATACGCACAACGAAAAGGGTTTACTTATGACGTGATCATTTTAGATCCGCCAAGCTTTGCACGGAACAAGAAAAAAGTCTTTCGTGTGGCAAAAAATTATGGGGAATTAGTTAGAGATAGCTTGTCGATCTTAGCAGATGAAGGCGTCTTGATTGCCTCAACAAATGCAGCCAATGTATCGATCGATCAATTTCAAGCGATGATCGAAGACGAACTAATCTCTGCGGAGTATGATTATCAAATCAGCGGCGTGTATCGCTTACCTGATGATTTTCAAACCATTGATTCTTTCCCAGAAGGCAATTATTTAAAGGTATTCGTATATGAAATAAAAAAATAGAGAGGGCGTGAAGCAATGTTTCAAGTAAAAGGGGTAAGATTTGGTACCGGACGTCCAAAAGTATGTGCGCCCTTGACTGGCACGACTCGTGAGGATCTTTTAAGAGAAGCGATCCTAGCGAGAGAAGCAGGCGCCGATTTAGCAGAATGGCGACTTGATTGTTATCAAGAAGTCTTTGATCACGAACAATTAAAGGAAACATTAGTATTGATCTATGAGATGCTAGAAGGACTTCCTTTACTTTTGACCTTTCGCACCTTAGAAGAAGGTGGCGCACAAGACATCTCAATCAAAGACTACCACGATCTATATAAATTTCTGATCGATACAGAATTAGTGGATATGCTAGATATTGAGTTGTTCAAAATTGAAAGTATGGATAAAGATCTGCTGCATGATATCCATCGCCGGCAGATCCCACTGGTCATCAGTAGTCATGATTTCAAAGAAACCCCAGCAGATCCAGTTTTGCTGTATCGTTTGAATATGATGGAACATTTTGGTGCAAGTATTGGTAAGATTGCTGTGATGCCAAACAATGAACGAGATGTCCTACGTATGATGGAATTGACTCGTCGCGCCCATTCGTTTGTTTCGATGCCTTTAGTCACAATGTCGATGGGAGAACTCGGCATGGTCTCTCGACTTGCTGGCAACGTGACCGGTTCAGCCATCACATTTGGTGCATTAGATGCGACACGTGCATCGGCACCTGGACAATTACCAGTTAAACAATTAAAAAAAATCATTAGTTTACTCAATGAAAATTAAGCTAGACGAAGGTGAATATTTTGGCAAAAAAGAAACAAGTGAAAACCAATGCGATACGCATGGTCGAACAAAAAAAGATTGCTTATACAGAACATGAATATGCTTGGGATGAAGACCATATCAGCGCCTCATCCGTTGCAAATCAGTTGCCTGGGAGTGAAGACAGGATATTTAAAACATTAGTTGCAGTCGGCAATAACACAGGCCCAATCGTCGCTGTGATCCCTGGAAGCACCGAACTGGATTTAAAGAAACTAGCAAAAGCATCTGGCAATAAAAAAGTGGAGATGCTCCACCTAAAAGATTTAGAAAAAACAACCGGATATATTCGAGGTGGTTGTTCACCAATCGGGATGAAAAAGTTATTTCCTACATTTATTGAAGTACAGGCAAGAGCGTATGATCAAATCATCATTTCTGCTGGAAAACGAGGACTGCAAATAGAGCTAGCTCCAGAAGCCATCGCCGAGTTGACCAATGCAACATTTGTTGATATCAAGAGTTAGAACTAAAAAAAGCAAAACAAATACGGAATGAGCGCCCTTGAAAGGCAAACGACACACGTTGCCTTTCAAAGATGACTACATTCAAGTATTGTTTTGCTTTTTTAGTTATTACCACTGACTTTGCATCGCTGCATGCATCCCGGAAACTCGCCCAGTAGCAAAAGCTGCAGTAATATTAAAGCCGCCCGTATAGCCATTGACATCAAGTAACTCTCCACCAAAGAACAAACCACTCAATCGTTTACTTTCCATCGTTTTCGGGTTGACCTCTTTTAAAGAGACACCGCCACCTGTCACAAAAGATTTCTCGATCGGAAATGTCTTGTGGATCAACATCTCAAAGTTTTTACATAATGCAGCAAACTCCTGAATTTGTTTTTCCGTTGTTTGGCTACCAGTCAACTCCGTCATTTCTAAACGCTCAAGATAGAACTGTAGGAGACGTTCAGGTAGAAAACCACGCCAAGCATTGGCTAGATTCTTTTTAGATTCTTTACTCAACTTTGTTAACTCTTGTACCAGTTCTTGCATAGACTTCGTCGGAAAACAATCTAAAGATACAGTGACAGGCGCTTGTGTTTTTTGTAGTTCGTTGTTGATAAAACTCGAACATCGTAAAGCAGCAGGGCCAGAGATCCCAAAGTGGGTAAATAAAAGATCCATCGTATGTTCCGTGATCACTTTCCCTTTTGGATTCAAGACGCGCAATGTAATATCTTGTAAAGAAAGACCTTGTAACACTTTATCAGCAATAAAAGGCTCCTCAGAGATCAACGGAGATTCTGTTGCATAAAGGGGCGTGACAGTATGCCCCACTTTTTTGACCAACTTATATCCATCACCCGTTGCACCAGTCGATGGATACGTTCGACCACCCGTCGTCAAAATGACACATTTTGCTTTAAATTCATCAAATTCCGTACGTACACCATAGATTTGATTCTCTTTATGAATCAACTTTTCAACACGCTCACCAAAAAACATCGTGACGTTCAATTCATTCAGACGATGAACTAATGCGTCAATGATCGTTTTCGATTTATTCGTCACCGGAAACATTCGTCCGTGATCTTCTTCTTTTAAATGAACCCCTTGTGATTCAAAGAATTCCATGATATCGAAATTGTTCCATTGAGAAAACGTACTATATAAGAATTTACCATTTCCAGGGATATGCGCAATCAAATCATCGACTGGGCGATTATTTGTGACATTACATCGACCGCCACCAGTCATCAATAATTTTTTTCCCGCTTTTTTATTTTTTTCGATCAACAGGACTTTCGCACCATACTCCGCCGCACTAATTGCAGCCATCATGCCACTTGTTCCTGCACCAACAACAATCACGTCATAAGTTTTTTCCATTTTCTCACCTCACAGAGAGTGTAGCATATTTGACGACGATTCGCAGAAAATGTTTTGACCTATGATTGAAATAAGCTAAAATAAAGTCAGAAGAATAAAGGAGCGTGAACCTATGTCAAATGCAAAAGAATATGTACAATCGATACAAGAAAAACTTCACCAAAAAGATGAAGGCCAAAGCGAGTTTTTACAAGCGGTCGATGAATTTATGCCCACGGTCATCCAATTTTTAGAAAAAAATCCAGAATATATTGAAAAAAATATTCTAGGGATATTAGTTGAACCAGAACGCGTGCTCCAATTCCGTGTACCTTGGCAAGATGATCAAGGAAACTGGCAAGTGAATCGTGGTTATCGAATCCAATACAATTCAGCCATCGGACCATATAAAGGTGGCTTACGTTTTCATCCAAGTGTCAACTTGAGTATTTTAAAATTCTTAGCATTTGAACAAATTTTCAAAAACAGCCTAACTGGTCTGCCAATTGGCGGTGGTAAAGGCGGAAGTGACTTTGATCCAAAAGGAAAATCAGATAATGAAATCATGCGCTTTTGTCAAAGTTTCATGTTAGAACTAGCGAAGCATATCGGACCTTCAATCGACGTACCAGCTGGAGATATCGGCGTTGGTGCGCGCGAGATCGGCTATCTATATGGTGCTTATAAACGGTTGAAACAATACGATGCAGGCGTGTTGACAGGGAAACCACTCGATTTCTGGGGAAGCAAGATTCGAACAGAAGCAACGGGTTACGGCTTGGTTTACTATGTAAAACATTTATTGAACGAAGAACAAGATTCATTTGCTGACAAAACCGTATTTGTCTCAGGTAGTGGAAATGTAGCAATCTATGCCATCGAAAAAGTCCATGAACTAGGTGGAAAAGTCGTTACATGTTCCGATTCAGGCGGATACATCTATGATCCAGAAGGCATTGATCTTGATCTGTTAAAAGAATTAAAAGAAGTCAAAAGAGCCCGTTTGACAGAATATGTCAAAGAACGCTCGTCAGCTGAATATCATGCAAATGAATCTGTTTGGACATTGAAACAAGCCGCAGATATTGCTTTGCCTTGTGCCACACAAAACGAAATCAATGGTGATTTGGCAGAGATCTTAGTAGAAAATGGTGTCAAGGTCGTAGCCGAAGGCGCAAACATGCCATCGACACTTGAAGCCGTTTCAGTTTTTGAAAAAGCAGACATCTGGTATTGTCCAGGAAAAGCTGCCAATGCAGGTGGAGTTGCTGTTTCTGCGCTAGAGATGAGTCAAAACTCCCAACGCCTTGTTTGGGAAAGCAGCCAAGTCGACACAGAACTAGACGACATCATGGCAACCATCTATCAAACTTGTCGTCAAACTGCCAAAGAGTTTGGTAACGAAAAAAATCTCTTGCTAGGTGCCAATGTTGCTGGCTTTGAAAAAGTCGCAAAAGTAATGGCAATGCAAGGCTTAGTTTAAAAAAATGGAAGTTTCTTGTAAATATTAGAAGCTTCTCGTATATTTGCTTGAAAAATAAGCAAAAAAAACGTAAAGTATATCTGTAGATTGAAACTTTTAAGGAGGAACAAAAATGGCACACATTCATTTTGACTATTCTAAAGTTGCACCATTTGTCAATGAACATGAGTTAGGCTATATGCAGAGTCAAGTTACTGCTGCAGACAAATTATTACGAGAAGGAACAGGCGCAGGCAGCGACTACCTAGGATGGATCGACCTACCTACGAACTACGACAAAGAAGAATTTGATCGTATCAAAGCAGCTGCTAAGAAAATCCAATCTGATTCTGAAGTCCTTGTAGTCATCGGTATCGGTGGTTCTTATTTAGGCGCTCGTGCAGCAATCGATTTCCTACAACATACATTCTACAACTTGTTGGGAAGCGACAAACGCCAAGCACCACAAATTTTCTTCGCTGGAAACTCAATCAGCTCAACTTACCTTGCTGACTTGATCGAAGTGATCGGCGATCGTGACTTCTCAGTAAATGTCATTTCAAAATCAGGAACAACGACTGAGCCAGCCATTGCATTCCGTGTATTCAAAGAATTACTTGTTAAAAAATATGGACAAGAAGAAGCAAACAAACGCATCTACGCAACAACAGACAAAGCAAAAGGCGCTGTTAAAGTAGAAGCCGACGCAGAAGGATGGGAAACATTTGTTATTCCTGATGATGTTGGTGGACGCTTCTCTGTATTGACAGCAGTTGGTTTACTACCAATCGCAGCAAGCGGAGCAGATATTGATGCCTTGATGCAAGGAGCTGCAGATGCAAGCAAAGCTTACTCAAGTGACAAACTTGAAGAAAACGAAGCTTACCAATATGCAGCAATGCGTAACATCCTTTACCGTAAAGGAAAAGTAACTGAATTATTGATCAACTACGAACCAGGAATGCAATACTTCTCTGAGTGGTGGAAACAATTATTCGGCGAATCAGAAGGAAAAGACCAAAAAGGAATCTACCCTTCAAGTGCAAACTTCTCAACAGACTTGCACTCACTAGGTCAATTTATCCAAGAAGGCCGCCGCAATATCTTTGAAACAATCGTCAAAGTTGAAAAACCACGTAAATCGATCACGATTCCTGAACAAGCAGAAGACTTAGACGGACTTGGTTATTTACAAGGAAAAGAAGTTGACTTTGTAAATACAAAAGCTTTTGAAGGAACATTATTAGCCCACACAGACGGCGACGTACCAAACCTATTAGTAAAAATCCCAGCAATGGATGCTTACACTTTAGGTTACACAATGTACTTCTTTGAAATTGCTGTCGGCATTTCAGGCTACATCAACGGAATCAACCCATTCGACCAACCAGGGGTAGAAGCTTATAAGAAAAACATGTTCGCACTTCTAGGTAAACCAGGGTTTGAAGATCTTGCGAAAGAATTGAACGAACGCCTTTAGGATAGAGGTTTACGCTACTAATAAAAAATCAGTACCAAAAACATGTTCGCTTTGAAATAAAATATGGTACCCATTCTGGTACCCAAAATGAAAGGATGGCTGATTTAGCCATCCTTTCGTTTTGGTAGGGAAATAATTTGTCCGGAAACTTTTCGTTGTTGATAAAAACATGTAAACCCCATTTAATTATTGGTACTACAAATGGTACTACATGAAGAAAGAAAGCCAGTTATTGGCTATCTTTCTTCATGTCAGTTGGACTACTAGACAAGATGCTTTTTTATCTTGATTGTTTAAAAAATCATCTAATTTACTTACAGCTGTTAGAAAAAATTTTTTTTAATTATTTTAATGGATTACCATATGCATCAGTTATTGTAACAACACCTTGTTTAGAAACTCGATAAAAACCTATGGATCCGGATCCTCCTTGCCTTAGAATTGATTTACTTTGTGCATTAAATAGATAATCTGAATCAACCATTTGATAGAATGTAACCACAATATCATCATTTTGTAATTCAGGGGAGAGGCTAATGAGGACTTGCATTGCTTTTTTTTCAGAATTTAGCGAATTATTCACAGGGTTAGAATGGATAATAGTCGATTCCGTTGTTGCCTGAGATGATTGAGTAGACTTTGTGATTTCTTGAATCTTAGAACTTTGAATACTGGAAGAGCCTTCGGAAAATTGGTTATTAGAATTTATTTCAGATGTAGAAGCTTTATTTTTTATCGTTACATCTGTGGTACTGCTTGAAGTTGTATTGTTTGAAGTGATCGTCCCACAAGAAGCAAGTAAAAAAAGACTGTTCACCATAAAAATAAAATAAAATCTTTTCATTATAATATCTCCTATATGTTATTTATCTATTTATCATACTGCTAATATATGAATAATGTAAAAAATAAAGCAGCAAGTTAATACTTTTAAGTTGTGCTGTTTTAGTTACAACTATAAAAAGTTTAAAATGCAAAGAATACTATCAAACAGAAAGAAATTTAGTCACATGGTGTAGCATAATAAATCAAGCTATTTTTTTATTTTAAACCACGAAGTACGCAAAACAATAGATTTTTATCATACGACAATCTTAGCCAATCAATGTATTAACTATTAGTTTATAATCTATATTTCAATGAATATATGAAATCGTAATTCTCATTATCATAGAATGGGGATTTTTTGAGTTTTTTTATTTAAAATGTTAGGGTAGGTTCAACAACTCAAGTAAGTATATTTGAAATGATTAGAAAAGAGGAAATGTAGATGGAATATATAATCTTAACGAATGATCACCCTGAATGGTTTAAAGTAGCTGATACTATTCGTCAATTTGATTGGAAGGCAGCAAAGTATACAGCAGATAAAATAGCAAAGCACGAATTCACAGATTGGGAATCTGTGATTATCGCAAAAGAAAAAGACGAAATTGTGGGATTTTGTACTCTTGTCAAAAAAGATATTATCGACACGAATGAATACACGCCAAATATTGCGACTGTCTTTGTCACACCAGCATATCGGGGAAATCACATTAGTAAGAAATTAGTAGAAATAGGCGAACGTAGATTAACGGAAACTGGGTTTAGAAATGTTTATATAACTACACAGCATGAAGGACTATATGAAAAGTGGGGATACAAGGAAGTGTCAAAGGAGATAGATCAATTTGGACGGTTGATGAGGGTTTTGGAAAAAAACTTAATAGATGAAACATGAATTTTTTTATTATTGCATTTCAAAATAGGTGAAATCGCAAAATAAATGAATTGGATGCAAACAGTTAGATACTTATCGACTTTAGATAATTAAGTAAAATAATCTTTAATCTCATCAATCATGAAATCTTTGATCAATGAAACATCATGTATATAAGATCCTTTTTGAAGAACTTCTTCGCAAGATATGAATGACCAATTTTGCTCTTTTCCACGGTATGCTGGATTATTAGAGTAGACTACGCCGTCTATACCTGCCCAAATAATTGCTGAGCTACACAAAGGGCATGGCTCAAAGGTACTATATAACCAATAACCTTGTGGTAGTCTATGTGTATTTAGTTGCTTGCAAGCTTGTCTTACTGCGTTTACTTCAGCATGAGAAGTGGGATCATTGTCAATAAAGACAGTTGTTTTACCAATCGATACAATCATATTCTTGTTATCTATAACAGCAGCAATAATCGAATGTTCTTGTTTTTGTAATTGAATCAACTTACTCATGATACTTTCTTGGGGATGATAGTTCATAATTGTCTCTCCTATAATTTTATAAGGAAATTGTAACATAGATTTGATGATGAAAAAAATGCAGGTTACCAGCAAAAAAACAGTAAGCAACTAACTTACTGTTTCTGAAAAAATCTATAATCATTACGGTAAATTATCAATGGCAAATTGTGCTTGCTCAGATGTATAGTGTTCATAAATCAATTGATCGTACAGATCAGCTTTTGAAAAGGCAGAGTAATCCAAGTAATCTTGTGCAGTTTGTAATGCATGTTGGTTCCAATCAGCTTCTATACTATCAATAGCAAATTGTGCTTGCTCAGGTGTATATTGCTCATAAATCAATTGATCGTAAAGGCCAGCTTTAGAAAAAGATGAGTAATCCAAATAATCTTGTGCAGCTTGTAACGCATGTTGGTTCCAATCAGTATCCACATTATCAATGGCATATTGAGCTGCTTCAGGAGGATACTGTTCATAAATCAGTTGATCATACAGTCCCAGTTGTGAGAATGAAGTATAGTTCAAATAATCATTAGCAGATCTTAGCGCATTTGAGAACTCGAGAGAGACATCATCATTGGAACTCGGTTGTTCAGTAGTTTCAGATGTATTTGGAGATGTTATGGTTTCTTCTGCAGAAGATTGTGTGATTTCGGTTGAAACTTCTGGAATATTGGAAGTAGTCTCAGAAGTTTCTGGATCAGAGAATATCTCTTCTTCAGATGATTTAGCAGTAATTGTATCTGAACTGTTATTATTACCTCCTCCAGTTAATGAGCCGCCAACAGCAAAAAGTAAAATTGTTGCAATGACCCAGAACCAAACTTTTTTGTAAAACGGTTTTTTCTCTTTTACTACGTAAGCTTTACCATTCTGTCCTATAACTTTTTTCTTAGCCATATAGTCCTCCCAAAAATTTATTTCACTTAACGGCATCTAGTGATAGTCGCCGAAATAATAAGAATACTATTTAAAATTATGTTTAACAAAATTTAAATAATATACTTAATCATTTCATTGTTAGTTTAAAGATGGTAGTAGTATAGGTAATCATATAATTAAGCTATAAGTTTTTTAAGTATAAAAAATTGGTTAGAATATTTTGAACACTATATAAAAAGGAGAAAGAACGAGTAAGCATCTCTTGAAAAAGTAGTTTTTTATATACATATCATCCCAAAATTTCAAAACCACTTGAACAGTTGATCTTTAAAAAACGGTGCAAATTTTATTCATCGATTTTTTAACTAGTCACGTTATCAAGATGTTTTTTTGCAATCGCTTTCAAATAAATGTTAGCACACATGATTTGTTATTGTAAAATAATATATGTACATAT